>CAZCGB010000032.1:3368-11660 GCA_964498045.1 uncultured Isosphaeraceae bacterium | reverse complement strand
GCCGGGGAGGTGGAAACAGCGGTGGAAGCGGACATGGGTTTCTCCTTGTGTGACCGATGATACCCATGACTTCAGTGACATGGTCACGCTGGAGTGATGGTTCCGAACGCAATCCCGCTGCGGATTTCGCCAAGACCGGCCGTGCGGGTCGATTACTCCCGTATCAACGGCCCGAAGCCTTCGTTGAGCGAGACGAACACCGCCGTCGCGGCCGAAATGATGCCGAGGCTGGCCAGCGCACGCCAAGCGTAGTCGGCGGCGACGTACTCCCAGACCGCCGCGACACAGATGCACGCGCAGGCGATCACCGTCGTGGTGATCACGATGAACGCAAGCAGTCGGGTGGCCCGATAGTGAACCACGCCCACGCGCCGCGGCCCTTTGTGATTGTTGATGCTCATGTGCCCTGCTTCCGCAAGGTGTTCGCGAACGTCATGAATCTTGTCGACCTGCATGGACGTTTCAGGGGTGGATGGAGGCCGCGCGTTCATGCATTGTGCATCCAGCGTCTGCGTGCGTCAACGGACTCTTGGTGAACATGTGGGACGAGAGGCATCGGCCTTTGGTTCCTGCAAATCGCCGCGAGCGACGGTTGAGATCGGCAAAACCACATCAAGCATCGCGCGCGTACAGGGAGGCCGTTTGAGCCGCCAACTCGCGCACGCGATCCGCCAGCGCCTTGGGCTTGATCACGCGGCAATGCGGGCCCATCGACAGGATCCACCAGATGATCTCATCGAAGCCCGACACCGTGGCGGTGAACGTCGCCGAGCCGTCGGCGTTGGTCTGGAACTCCTGCGTCTTGTGCCAGCGCGTGTCGGCGACTGTGTCCGCGAACTCGGCGTCGAAGTGCAGCTCGATCTCGACGTCCTTGCCGCGCATCATGCGCCAGGCGTTGCCCAGGTGCTTCTCTAGAGAGAACGTGCGCGGGATGCCGTACTTGCGGTCGATGGGCTGCACCTTGCTGAAGCGATTGAGCTTCATGCAGCGCAGGTCGTCGCGATCGCTGCGCTTGCCGATGACGTACCACGCGCGCACGCAGAAGAACAGCGCGTAGGGCGCGAACTCGAATTCGCCGTCGCGCTTGTGGCGGCGCTCGACGGCGTCGCCCCCGGCCGCTTCGTATTTGCACACCAGCATCTTTTTTTGCGCCAGCGCAGTCTGCATGTGGTCGTACACGTCGGCGTAGCCATCAGCTTCCATCGCGGCGGCGGTCTGAATCGACATGCGGCCGCGCCGTTCGGAAAGATCGGCCTTCAGCTCTCTCGGAAGCTGGCTTTCGATCTTGGTCACGGCGCGGGCGGCCGCCTTGAGGAACGGAATCTGCTCGCGCCGCGCGACGTGATCGCACAGCGCGGCCAGCGCGAGCGACTCATCGAGCGAGAGCTGCACCGGCGGCATGAAGAAGTGGCCGTCGATGGCATAACGCTTCGTGCGCGAGTCGAAGGCGATGGGAATGCCGCAGTCCTTGAGGTGATTCAGATCGCGATAGACGGTCCGCGGCGCACAACTCATCTCTGCTGCAAGGGTCTTCGGCGTCCAGCCATGCCCGCCCTGGATCAGCGTGATGATGCGCAGCAGTCGATCGATGCGTTGTCGGTAGTCGATGGCCATGCGCTCAGCATACCCGGCGTGAAACGCCCAATTGGTGCGCTACAACCAGCGTGAGATGACGTACAACAGGTCGCTCACGTTTACTTGCCCGTTCCCGCCGAACGGCGCGCAATCAGATGGGCATGGAGCGGGGCACACGCCCCAATGCGCGATGACCGAGAGCAGATCGCCGACGTTGACGACGCCGTTGCGATCGACATCCGCCGGGTTGTACACCGTCCACAGCGCCACATCGTTGACGATGGCGAGTTCACCGTTGGGCGCAAGTGTTGCGGTGGCGAATGCCCCGTCGATCGTGGTCGCGGCATCGAGGACGGTCACCACGGTCGTGACCAGCGGTTCGGGCGTGAACGTCGCGTTCAGTGTTCCTTCCAATGTGGCGGTTCCCGTGCAGGTGATCACCGGGTTGGCCGATGCCGCGCTTCGAGTCATCTGCAGTTTGGAAGTCGGTTCGAGTGTCAGCGGCGCGGTCATCGTCAGCGAGCCGGCTGCCCCGATGAACAGCGTTCCCGGAAGTTCGAGGAATCTCAGCGTCGCAGGGCTGTTGATGCGCAACGTCGCCGGTGCCGTAACGGTCCACGTGCCATTGCCGCTCGCCCCGGATTGGATGTCGATCGCTCCGCCATCCATCTGGATGAAGCCGCTGTTGGTGATCGGAAGAGCCGCGCCCGCGTTGCTCAAGACCAGCGTGCCGGTTCCGGATTTCGACAGGTTCCCGGTGTTGACGATGCTGTTGACTCCGCTGACGCCGCGGGCTGTTCGGGTGGTGGTGGTGCTGACGGTGGTGAAGCCGCGCAAGGTGAGCTGGCAACCGTTGAAGTTCACGGTTGTCGCCTGCCATTGCACTCCGCCGAAGCACTCGATGTTCCGGCCTAGCGAAGGCGTGCCCGAGAGCGTGAGCGTGCCCGAGGTCGTTAGCGTGCAATTGCCAGGCCCTGACATCGTGCCTTGCATCAGCAACGGGCCCGTCACCGTCACGTCGCCGGGCCCCGTCAGCGTTCCGTTGATCAGGCTCAGTCCGGCCCATTGCTGGGAAGCGTAGACGGTGAGTGACCCGCGCACGACGACCGAGCCGAGCGGCGTGAAGGCGTTGAACGCCGTGACGCTGCCGGCGTTGATTTCGAACGCCCCGCCCGGCGAGAGCGTGCCGCCGATCACGTGCGTCCCGCCTTCGATCTTGAGCGTGCCGAATCCGTCGATCAGCGATCTCGCGGTGTGCGTCATGGTCGCGAAAATCTGGGTTTCCGCTCCGAGCAGGGTGCGAAGTGTTCCGTTGTTCTCGCCTCCGCTGGAGAGCATCAATCGGCCGACCTCGTTCAGCACCTCGCCGCTGTTGAACAGCGGCACGAGGTTCGCGCCGGAGATGAAGTTGAACTGGCCGGCTCCGGTCTTGTGCAGCGTGCCGTGATTCTCAAAGAACGCCGGCGAGGCGCTCCGTGAAAGCGTCCCGGTCGCGCTGGTGTTGTTCTGCTGGATGGTGCAGTCGCCGTAGTTGTCGATGGACGCAGCATTGAGCGTGAGGTTCAGGAGTGTCATGCGCGTCGTGCCATTGTTGACGATGTCGCACGCGACGGTGACAGCTGTCCCGTCCAGCGTCAGCAGCCCGCCCGGCTCAACGGTCAGCGTGCCCGGCCCCAGCAGCGTGGATTGAGTGCACAGGAACGAGGCGCCCACGGACATGTCGCCGCCACCGATGGTTCCGTTGTTGACCGACCCAGACAGCACGCTGGACTGCCCGGCGGCGATCTGCACGTTCGCACGCCTGAGGGTGATCGGCGAATCGAGCCCGAGCGCGCATTTGACGGTGAACGGCGTGCCGGTTGAACCATTGTCGAAATCCAGCAGACCCGCGCTCACGACGTTGTTGAACCGGACTTCTCCCGATGAGCGAATGGAAATCATGCCGGTGATCGTTACCGGGCCGTCGAAGACCGTGATGCTGCTGGCGGCGGCTGTGATCCACATGTCGCCTGCGCCGGTGATGCTGGATGTGCCAGAGAATGTCTGACCGCCTCCCAGTCCCAATTCGCAGCCCGCGCCAACGACGAATGCGCCGGTATGCGAGCCGCTTCCAATGCCGACATCTCCCGCCGAGAGCGTCATCGTGCCTTCGTTGTTGACCAGGAACGGCCCTTCGTTGGAGATGAAATCAATGTCGGAGAGTCCTTGCTTGAGAAACGTGCCGCGGTTGATGAACGATCCGCCGGGCGTCGATGTGCGGGCCTCCAGCGAGGAATTGGCGATGACGTTGAACGACCCTTCGTTGAGCAGCACGCCGTTCGAGCCAACAGTCAGCACGTTCGAGGCCCAGGTCGCCGTGCCCTGGTTGCGCAGTGTGCGCTCGATGTAGATGCCTTGGATTTGGGCGGTGGCAGTCGGCGCGAGGATCAATTCGCCACCCGGCCGAAGCACGCCGCTGATGAAGGTGGCGCTGACGGCGACCGTGAGATTGCCGTTGCCGCGCAGATTGCCGCCCGCGAGCGTCAGGTTTCGGGTGGACGAGTCGCCCGCGAGTTCAAGGTTCGAACCGGCGTTGAGGCTCAGCGTCTCATCGCACTGCAGGGAAGCGATGATTGTCGTTCCCGTGTCGTGAACGACGGTCAATGCGCCAGGGAGGTCGATGACGACGTCATCGGCCGCGGTGGGCACGCCGTCGGGATTCCAGTTCGCGGGGTTGTGCCAGGAGGTTGTCCCGCCTCCTCCGTCCCAAGATCGAACGCCCGCTGATGAGATGGATGTTGTCAGCGCGCATGCCGCGCAGGCCAATGCGGCCAAGGTCTCAGTAGTCGTTGATCGTTCGAGCATTCGTAGCGAAGGCGTCATCTCAGGAGCTCCACGAGGAAATGACCATCAGAAGGTCTGCCACGTTGACCAAACCGTTGCCGTTGCTGGGAGCGACGTCCCCAGGGCAGGGCGTGGTGGTGCATACGCCCCAGTTGCTGATGACCAGCAGCAGGTCGCTGACGTTCACGGCGTTGTCGCCGTTGGCGTCGCCCGCGCGGTAGATCACCCACTTGGCCGAATCAGCGGCGTAGTCGACTCGGCCGACGGGCGAGAGGGTCAACTGTGAGAACCCTCCGGTGAACTGCGGCGCGGTGCAGGCGATCAGCGGCAGCGGCGTGGTGGCCGCCAGCGGAAACGAATACGCGCCGACGAACACGCCCTGGACCTGCGCGCTGGCGCAGGGCACGCGCGGATCGGTGAGCAGCGGGGGAGTGAGCCGCAGATCGAGCTTGCCAGTCGAGGTCTGTTGATAGCTGCCCGTCAGTGCCAGTCGCGCGGGATCAAACATCAAGAGTGTTCCAGCGTTCTGCATGCTGCCACCGCTGGCGGCCTTGGTCAACGTGAGGTTCGCGTTCGCAGCGACATTCAGGTCGCCGGTTCCGGTGGTGACGCATTCGACGCGCAGAGTTCCGACCTGCACGTTGATGACGCCGGTGTTCTGCAGCGAAAGCTGGCCGCCGTTGAGCGAAAGCAGCAGCGTGTCATTGCCGTTTTTGATGATGGTTCCGGTGTTGTTGATCACGTTCGTCCCGGAGTTTGCCCGGATGACGTTGCTGGCGTTCTGGCCGTCGATGGACAGCGTGCCGGAATTGAGGATCGTTCCGCCGGCCAGATCGGTGTTGAACGAGGTCATGTTGAGCGTGCCTCTGTTCTCCAGCGTTTTCGAGATGGCCGAGCCCTGGTTGGCGATCCACGCGCCGGTGCAGCCGGTGTCGAGGATCAGTCGGCCGGCGCCTGTCAACAGCGCCTGCGTCCATGTGAACTGGTTTAACACGGTCAGGTCAGCTGTGCCGGTGATTTCGCCGAACGTGAGCGTCAGCCGCGGAATCGTCACCGGCGCATTGACAACGAGCTTCGAGCTGCTGTTGAGCGTGATGCTCGACGACGGCCCGAAGGTGGGTGAGACGGGGAACGTCCAGGTCGCAGGCGTGGTGGAGGGAATGAGCGTCAGCGCGCCGTCGCACTGGAATGTGCCGTTCATCACGATGTTGGTACGGCGCTGCTCCATGGCCGCGCCAGCGGCAATGGTGATCTGGCCCCAGTTGGTGAGCGTGCCGCCACTGTCCACGATCAGCGTGCCGGGCGATTGCACATCAATGATGGCATCGGCTTCGAGAGTGGTTTCCCGGAGAATCCAGAGGGCGGGGGTATCGCCGGCGACGGTCTGATGCACCAGGAATTCGCCTGTGTGCGAGCCTCCGGGAAACTGCGCCGTGCCGCAGCGCACGTCCACGACGCCGTCGTTGCGCGTGGTGGTGGGTGGGGCGAAGGAGAAGCGCAGCGATCCCGCTCCGTCCTTGATCAGAAGTCCGTTGTTGCGGAACTCGGTGACGCCCGAGACGCTGTAGAACTCGACGTCGCTGGTCTGCCCGGTCGGATTGAAAATCAACGTGCCTTCGTTGATCAGCTTGCCGCCTTGCAGGCGCACGTCGGCGCCATTGCCCCAGGTGATCGTGCCGTAGTTGATGAGCGTCACACCGATGTCGATGGTGAACAGGCCGGTGACCGACAGGTTGGCGGGAAAGATGACCGTGCCGCCGCCGAAGAAGCGCGCCGTCGACGAGACGAAGCTGTTTGAGATGGTGACTTCACCGCTGGTTTTCAATGTGCCATTCATCGTCAACGATGGCTGCACGTACGTCTGCGTGCCCAGGTCAAGCGTGCCGTCGACAGCGATGTGGTACGGCCCGCTGAACGTGCCGAAGACGTTGGTGGTGCTCGTGGCGTTGAAGGTGGTGTTCGGCGCGCTCATCGAAGAATTGAACGTGCATGTGCCTGAACTGGCAATGTAACTGCCCACGGCAACCGGATCGTTGAATGTCGATGTTCCGCTGACCATCTGCAGCGTCCCCGGACCGTTGACCGATGCGCCGACTTGGAACACCTGCGTGGCGTTCAATTGCATCAGGCATGAGGAATCGGCCATTGAGAATGGCCCGGAATGCGTGCCGTTGCAATTCAGGTTCAGCGTACCGCCGTTGAGGTAGAAGGGGCCGCGGTTCTCGAATCCCACGCATTGCCCGTTCGACATTACGCGCATGGGTCCGGCTCCGCCCTTGACAAATGTGCCGAAGTTCCGAAACACGCCGTTGGCGCTTGCCCCGGTGATCGTGATTCCCGAATTGGCCACAGTTGACGCCGTTCCGTAGATGTCGAACGTGCTGCCGATCTCCAGCGTAAGGCCGTCGCCGATCGTCATTGTGCCGTGGCAGATCACCGGGCGCTGGATCGTTCGAAACCCCGACGCGAAGGGAATGTGCCACTGCGCGCCCGCGGAAATGATCAGGCTTCCTCCAGCACCGAAGCGGCCATACGGCGTGATCAGCACGCCATCAATGGTCAACGTCCCCGCACCGCCGATGCCCGCGTTCAGGTCGCCGTCAATGATCATCGTGCCGGAGACACTTGAGGCGGCGGTCATGACCAGGTACGTCGAATCAATGGTCAACGTGCCGGCGCACGACAGACTTCGGATGGTCACGGTTTTCGGCATGTACAGCGAGACCGTCGCGCCGCGGCCAATGACCACGTCATCGCCGGTGTCCGGCACGCCATCGGGACTCCAGTTGGCCGGCGAGAACCACAATCCATCGCCCGCCCTGCCATCCCACGTGCGGGTTGCGCCATGAACGCCGGGCGTCGCCGCCAGAACCAGGAGGGCCAACTGCATGCGGGTACGGAGTTTCATCAGCGTTCTCACAGGGATGTTCATGTTGGATGAGCCAAAGGCCCCGTCGGAGATGGATGATCGCCCGGCCAGAAGACAGTATGCCGAAGGATCGCGTTCATTGCCAGAAATCATTCAAATAGGCTTCCGTCGGGCAGAGAAACTGAGCTGTTAGAATCGCGCGGCATGTTTGCGATCACCGCATGCGTCTTCCTGGCTGTGGCCGGGTCTTTTGCGCCACAGCAGACACCGCCGCAGGAGCTTGACCCCGGCGTGACTCTGCGCGTGTATCGCGTCGAGGCCGATCTCGAAGTCGTTCCCAAACTCGCGCCGGATCAAACGCCCAACTTTGATGAACTGCGCTCGATCATCGACTTCGGCCAGAACGACTTTGGCAACGTGCCCGCGCCGTTGGTCACGCTCGTCAGCGGCTGGCTGATCGTCGATCGCGCGGGCAAGTACGACTTCCGCCTGACCAGCGATGACGGCTCGCGATTGACGCTCGACGGCGCGGTCATCATCAATCACGACGGCCGGCACAGCGCGACGCCGAAATCGAGCAGCGACATCGACCTCGCCGCGGGCATGCACTCATTGCTGATCGAACACTTCGATCACACCGGCCAGCGAAGGTTGAGACTCGAATGGAAGCCGGCGGATGCGGCGGAGTTTCAATTGATTGCGACTGAGAATCTTCGGGCCGAGCGTGATCTGACGCGCGTCACTTCGCCGGGCGTCAAGCAACTCGTGAGCGATCGCCGGCCGGGCGATGGCAAGCCCGTGGTCGGCGTGCATCCGGCGTGGACGCTGACCGCGATTCGCCCAGACTGGTTTCAGCCAATGATCGGCGCGATGACCTTCGCTTCCGATGGTCGGCTGATCGTCGGCACGTTCAATCCCTTGCAACGCGATGATCGCACATTGCCCGACATCGATTCCAAGCCGCCGGACAAGTTGTACGGTTTGCGCGGCGTGACGGCGGATGATCCATCGCAAGTCAAAGTCAA
>CAZCGB010000032.1:0-3268 GCA_964498045.1 uncultured Isosphaeraceae bacterium | reverse complement strand
AGTTGTACGGTTTGCGCGGCGTGACGGCGGATGATCCATCGCAAGTCAAAGTCAAAGTCGAAGTCGTCGCCGACGGCCTGTACGAACCGTGCGGCCTGTGCGCGGTGGGCGATGATCTCTACGTTTCGCAGCGCAAGGCCATCACGAAACTCAGCGACCTCGATCACGACGGCTTCTACGAGACGCACGAAACGGTCGCTGAGGGCTGGGAGGGATGGAACTATCACCAGTTCTGTTTCGGCCTGGTGCATCGCGATGGCAAGTTGTACGCCACGCTTTCGACCGCGATGGCCCCGCCCGCATGGGAGGGCATGGGCACGAATGCAGCGCCGAATGGGCCGATGCGCGGCTGTGTGCTGGAGGTCGATCTCTCGTCGAAGTCCGTGAGCGTCATCGCAGGCGGCCTGCGCGCGCCCAACGGCATTGGACTCGGGCCAGACGATTCGCTCTGGTATCTCGACAACCAGGGCGCGTGGATGCCCACCAGCCAGTTGTGCGAAGTGATTCCCGGGCGGTTCTATGGACATCACAATCGCACGAACTTCGTGCCGAATCTTGCGGAGCGATTTCCGCGGGGCGGTCACCCCAGCGCGTTCGTCGATCGGCCGCGCGCGCCGGCGTCGGTGCTGCTGCCGCACAATGAACTGAGCAATTCGCCCACACAGCCGCAGTTCATCAAGAGTGGTCTATATGCCGGACAGATGTACATCGGCGAGTTGACCGGTGGTGGAATCCGGCGCGTCTTCCTCGAACGCATCAACGGCCAGTGGCAAGGGGCGGTGTTTCAGTTCACCCAGGGCCTGGAGAGCGGCGTCAATCGGCTGATCTGGGGTCCGGACGGAAGCCTGTTTTGCGGCGGCATCGGAGCGGGCGGCGACTGGAACTGGCGCGGCACGAAGTTCGGGCTGCAACGCCTCTCGCCGAGCGGAAAGACGGCATTCGAGATTCTCGCGGTGCGTGCGCAATCGCAGGGATTTGAAGTTGAATTCACCAAGCCGGTCGATCGCGCATGGCTGGCCAACGCCGCGAATTACACGGCCGAGCAATGGCGCTACGAGCCGACCGCGGCATACGGTGGACCGAAGATCGATCAGGAATCGTTGCGGGTGGTGAGTGCGAGCCCGGCACAAGATGGACGGAGAGTCGCGCTGCAAATCGACGGCTTGAAGTCGGGCCGCTGCGTTCATCTTCGCATGGACCCGGTCTCGAACGAACGCGAGCAAATCTGGTCGACCGATGCGTGGTACACGCTGAATGAGATTCCGTTTACCCTTGCAACCAACGCAACAATCGGCGGCGCGAAAATTGATCCCTCGCGCGACGGCGTCGGAGTAGGCGTGCTTCCGCCGGCGAATGCGGTTGGGCTGCTGAGCGCTTCCGCCGATCCGGTTTTTCGCAAGGGCGATGCAGCGCAGTTGCCATCCGATGGCGGGCGCAGCGCCGAGGAACTCATGTCGCTGCCGGGCTGGGTGGAAATCGGCAAGGGCAGCGGCGATCTCACCACCAGCGCGGTCTTCGGCGATTGCCGGCTGCATGTTGAGTGGCTCGCGCCGCCCGGAGGCGAAGGCCAGATGGCAGGCAACAGCGGCGTGTATCTGCAGAACCTCTACGAGATTCAGGTGCTGGGCACGAAGGCCGGCCGGCAGACGATGGTCGCGAAGGATGAAGCTGGGGCGATCTACAACATGAAGGCGGCCGACATCAACGCCTCGACGGGGCCGGGCACGTGGCAGTCGTACGACATCTGGTTCCGCGCCGCGCGATTCGATGGCGGAAGGAAAACCGCCGATGCTCGCGTCACGCTGTATTGGAACGGCGTGCTCGTTCACAATGACGTCGCCATCACCGAACCTACGGGCGCGGCGAAATCGCGTGGCGAAAACGGCGGCGACCCCATCCAACTCGGCCCGCTGCGCCTTCAGGATCATCCCTCCGACGCCGAGGGCCTGGTGCGCTTTCGCAACGTCTGGATCGCCCCGCTGGATGAGCCGAACTACGTCGCCGGCGAGTGGCAAGACCTTCTCAGCAGCATCGGCGACGACGGTCTGCCGAATGGCTGGGTTGTGCGGGGCGGCGACGCGACATTCCGAATCGATCATGGCGAACTTGTCGGCACGTCCAAAGCCAACACATCCAACACCTTTCTGATGTCTGGTCGCGATTGGCAGGACTTTGAACTGCTGCTCGAATTCCGGCAAGGCGCGCGCCTCAACAGCGGCGTGCAGGTTCGCAGTGGCGTCATCGGCGGGTTGGACAACCGCACGGGCGGCATGATCGGTACGCAAGTCGAACTTGACCCGACCGAACGCGCATACACCGGCGGCATCTACGACGAGCAGCGGCGCGGCTGGCTGTATCGCCTCATCGATGAACCGTACGCCCGTCGCGCATACAAGCCGGGCGAGTGGAACCGGCTGCGCGTCGTCGCCGCCGGGCCGGTCATCCGCACATGGATCAACGGCGTTCCCGCAGCCAATCTCTTTGATGCAATGGACTTCCGCGGCGGGCGCATCGGTCTGCAGGTGCATGGCGTGGGGTCTATCACTGAGCCGATGGAGATTCGCTGGCGTGACGCGCGGATTCGGGAGCTTCGCAATGAATGATGCTGGCCTGCCCCAGCAACGGCAAGGTGCGCGGTTCGTGCTATCATTTGTTCCCCAAGCGCGCGTAGCTCAATTGGATAGAGCATCGGTCTTCGGAACCGACGGTTAGGGGTTCGAGTCCCTTCGCGCGCGTTTGAACCTCGGCTCCGGACCGGCTTTCCCACGATGATCGGCAGGATGGATCCTGACGTTGTGGCACGGCTGTTCTGATGGGCTGACTTTGCGCGAGAAACGCCCAGCTTCCCCCCAACCGCATGAGTCGCATTTCGGTTCGTCAAATCTTCACCTACGCCGCCGCAGCGGGTGTGCTCCTTCTCGCTCGTCCGATGCCCATTCCCTTTGCAATTGGCTGCGGTTTCGCCGTGCTCGGCATCGCCATCCGCATCTGGGGCTGCGGGCATTTGCGCAAGAACAAGGAACTCATCACCTCCGGCCCGTACGCGCACGTGCAGCATCCGTTGTACCTGGGCACTTTTCTGATCGCCTTTGGCGCCATCCTCGCATCGGGCAACACCCGAATGCCCGGCCTGCTCCTCTGGGCCGTTGTCGGGCCGGCGTTCCTCATCGCGTTCTTCGGCTACTACCTGCCGAAGAAGAAGCGCGTGGAGGGCGGACGGCTGGCCGAGCGCTTCCCCAGCGAGTATCCCGCGTTTGCGAAAGTCGTT
>CAZCGB010000031.1:0-11716 GCA_964498045.1 uncultured Isosphaeraceae bacterium | reverse complement strand
CATTTAGTTGCGCATCCAGACGATCCGCCACGTAACACTCCTTGCGAAGCGATGGTGAAGTGCCGGTTCCCACGACGATGGCCGCGTGCACGCGCGGGTCCTTCAGATCGCGCAGCTTCGTTCGCAAGCCTTCGAGCGACGTCGCCTCACCCGCGACGGTGATAGGCATTTCGGTGAAGAAGCCCGGCACATCATTGACATTGGTGAATCCGTCTTTCCGGCTTGCGGCATACGCCATGCTCAGCGCGTTGGTGTTGATCGCATTCAACCACAGCGCCTTTCGTGCGGTGGCGTCCGTCTCAGACGGCAGCTTCTCCGCGGCGAATCCTGCCACGACCTCATCCAATTGTTTCCGCAATGCCGCATCATCCAGCGCGGCGTACCGCACAAGGCCATCGTCATCAACCACCTGCGCCAGCACCTTCTCATACGAAGTCAGCAGCGGTGAGAGCGGCTCTGACTGCGGCTGAGCGGACGGGCTTCGCGACTTGGTCGGATTCGGGCTCCCTGCCGTCGCGCTGCCGCTCTTGTCGCAGCCGCACAGCGTCAGCGCGCCTGCGAGGACGCACGCAAGAACGACCGACGATCGGACGCCGGTGCCGGATGATGGCATGGATTTGAATACGTGCATACGTGTGATCTGCTGACTGCTCGAATCACTGGTCATCTTCGGAAGCGCCGAGGATGAGCCGCAATCCTTCGAGGGTGGTTTGGACGGTGTCTTCATCGAATCCGCGCCGCGACAGAAGGCCGGCGATTCGGCGCAGTGCGACGGGCGGGCTCACGCTGTTCATCGTACCCAATCGACGCCTTGCGAGCGTCATCGCAGCGACTCGATCATCCTGCCCGGCCGCGGCGTCCGCGGCGGCGTGCTCCACCACACCCTCGTCTACCCCGCGAGCGCGAAGCTTCTCTTCCACAAGCCGTCGTCCAGCCGGCCGCCGGCTGGTGACGCCTCGAATCACATCGGCCGCGAAGGCCTGCTCGTCCAGCCATCCGTCCCGCACTGCTTCATCCGCGATCCGCTCCGCCACCATCGACACATGGCCTCGCATGATCAGCCGATCGATGAGGTCCTTCCGCGATCTTGAGCGTTGGCCGAGCAGGCGCATCGCATCGCGCCGGGCCTTGTCCGTCGCCACGGCCATCTGCACGCGCTCGGCGAGCGCCGCCGTCCATCGCCTTCCCACCTGGAGTTTGAGGTCTTCGACGTCGGAACCGCGCAGGGTGGCTGCGGTTTTTCCATCCACCTTCACGCGCCGCCGATTCGGATCGTCTGGCAGCGGTTGAATTTCGGTGATGATCGACGCAGCATCTGATTCCGCGAACAACTGGCTTTGGTTGGCCGCACGGTTGCGCTTCATTCTTCGAGTTCATCCAGAAACGCTTCAATCTCTCCCGCCGCCTTGAGGTCACGACACGCGCGAGCCTGATTCAAACCAACGCGCAGAGTCGCGGCCGCCGAAGCTGCGTCGCCGGCGTCATGCTGCGCCTTGGCCTTGTGAAAGTACGCATAGCAATAGTTGGGATCGGTCGCGATCGTGCGGTCGAACCATTCCACAGCCAAGTCCGCCTCGCCGCGCTTGGCGTGTTCGATCGCCAGTCCGTACATGCAGAACGCATCGCCGGGTTCGGCTGCGAGGATCTTCTTCAACTGTTCAATTCGGTCGGCCATGTGGGCAGGTCACGTCGATGGTAACCTGTTCCGATGCGAAAACAACGTGCATGGCGTTCGTTCATCGCGGTGGCGATTTCAACGCTCGCCAGCGTGAGTCTGACCGGCTGCGGCAGCAGCTACCAGATGCCCAAGCCAAAGCCCACAGTCGCCAGGTTCCAGTTGACGCATCACGTCGGCGGCACGCACTATCGCGTCCTGGTCAACGAGGGCCGATGCATTCAGGCGTTCGGCAACTGTGTGCAGATCGTCGATCCCAAATCGCTGCTGGTCATCAACGACGTGCCGCTCGGCGAGTTCGGCCATTGCGGGCCGGTCGTCGATCTGGCGATCAACGGCGAACGCTTGTACGCCGTCGTCGAGGATGACGCCGTCGCGGAATTCTCACTGCCTTCAGGCCTCGCCCCGAAACTGCGCCGGATGATCACATCCGCGGAACTGGGCATTCAACCACGGAGCCTGAGCGTCATCGATGGCGACATCTATGTCTCTGGTGTGGGCGGCGTGGTCAATCTCGCCAGCGGCGAACGGGTGTTCACTAGCCCCGAAGAATGCGGCAGCGTCGCAAGAGCGGGCGATGATCTGGTCGTCTGCGTCGGCCGGCGGGTCAATCGCGTGGCCGACGGTCGGTATGTCGGCGCGGCCAGCAACCTGCAGAGTCTTCCGGCCGATTTGGAAAGCGGCACGGCGGCGACCTTGATCTTCACCCTTCGGGGCGAAAAGGCGGGGCTGGCCGGCCTCATGACCCCTGATGTGCGCGAAGTGGTCGGCGGCAAGACCACCATCGCCATGCCAGAGGCCATTCATCGCATCCGCGTTCTGGGCAAACAGATCTTCGTGGTCGGGCCGACGCGCATCGACTGGTACGACGTTGACGGAGTCGCATTGAAGATCGGCGGCAGCATCGACATCCTCGGCGCGCTCGACATCGACCAGCTCGACCGGCGCACGTTCTTCGTCGTGGGCACGGCCGGGCGGGCGATCTACCAGCTCGATGAATCGCTGATGAACGGCGCATTCATCGCAGCCCAGCGCGAGGCCAGCGCATTGAAAATGGCCACGGGCGACGGCCTGAACATCCTGGCCGGCAGCCGCGAAGGCGCGTGGATGTATCTGGTGAACGCGCGCGCGGAACTGACCACGCGGACCATCGAAAGCGCGCCGCCGGGCCCGCGATCCGCCAGCACCGTCGACGCGCAGGCGACCATCACCACCGATGGAACCGCACTCAACGTCAAGCCCTCAGCCGGCCCGTCTGGTCCTGCCGCAAGCCCATGGGAATACCGCGAGGAAAAGGGCGCAAAGCTCCGGACGATCATCGCCGTGGATGGCGACTTCTGGATCGGCCACGATCGCGGAATCACCGTGCTCAAGGCTGACGGTGGCCAATCAACCATCGATCCCAAACTCGTCGCGAAGGCGAAGAAGGATCCGTCGATCGTGGTGCCGCCTCCGAATCCGGTGAAGGAGCGTCTGCGCATTCCCGGGCCTGTCCTGTACCTAGCCCCGCTACTGGCGGGGAACGGCGCGAGCTACGTCAGCGAACTCGGCGGCTTCGGCGTCGCGCGGTACATCGACGAGGAAATCGACGAACCGACGCCGGTCAAGAAGAAGTGACGCCACGCGAGATCATCGAGCGGCGCGCCTGGCGTTCGAGCAGTAGCGGAGGCACACCGGATGCTCATGACAAAGCGCCCCGCGGGCCTTGCACGCGCGGCGGCCGTGGAAGATCAGAAGGTGCGACAGCATGCACCAGCGTTCGGGCGAAAACAAAGCCATCAGATCGCGCTCGATCTTCTTCGGGTCCGTCTCCTTCGTCAGCCCGAGCCTGTGGCTGACGCGCTGCACGTGGGTGTCCACCACCACGCCCTCGTTGCGGTTGAACGCATTGCCGAGCACGACGTTGGCGGTCTTGCGCGCCACGCCGGGAAGCGTGAGCAGCTCTTCCATCGTGTCGGGCACTTCTCCGTGGAAGTCACGCACAAGCATGCTCATCGCGCCATGGATGGACTTGGCCTTGTTTCGGAACAACCCGATGCGGTTGATGTACGGCTCAAGCTGCTGCGGCGAGACTCTTGTGTAATCAAGCGCGGTGGGAAACGCCTTGAACAGCGCCGGCGTGACCAGATTCACCTGGCTGTCCAGCGCCTGCGCAGAAAGAATCGTCGCGATGAGCAGTTGCAGCGGGCTCGCATGGTTGAGTTCGCAATGCGCATCGGGGTAGCACTTGAGCAGTGCGTCGTAGATTTCAGCTGCCCGCCTCTTCTGTGCCGCCGTTTTGCGCGGCAGCTCGCTCGGCGTCGCTGGCCGTTTTCGCTTCTTGGATGTTCGCTTCGCCGCAACGGGCATGTCGAAATCAACTCCTCGAAATCAAGCCTCAGCCGTTGACCTTGCTCGTCGCTGATTCGGACCACGTTTCCCCTCGCGTCCATTGCTCGCGCTTCCAGATCGGCGCATCCGACTTCAATCGATCGATGAGAAAGCGGCAGGCTTCAAAGGCCTTGTCTCGATGGCCGCAGACGACCTGCACCAGCACGCTGGCCTCGCCCACCGACACGTCGCCGACCGCATGATGCACCCGCACCGCGAGGCATCCAAACCGGCCCGCGGCGTCGCTGGCGAGATCGCGCAGCACGCTCTCCGCCATTTCGCGGTAAGCCTCGTACCGCAATCGCAGCAGATCGCCGTGTTGCGGATGCCGCTCAAAGCGCGTGCGGCCGAGAAAGACGCATTCGCCGCCTCCATCACGCGGAATCGGCGACAGCGGCGTCAACTCCACCGGATGATCGACAAGGCGCACATCAATGAATGGGTATGCGGCGGACACGACACCGATGGTATCACCACCCACGCACTGACATTCAGCCGGAATTCGCGGCCGCCGTCTGAGCATTCGCCGCACGCTTTCCTTCTCGTTAGCCTGTGCGTGTGTCCGCAATGCCCAGCCCTGCCATGCCGAACGAATTGTCGGTGACGCTTGCGCCGCTCGTCTCCGATATGTCGGGAGAGGCCGTCAAATCTGCGCTGGATCGCGTTGCGGCGCTGCGGCTGCGTCGGGTGCAGATCGCCGCGACGATGCCGGGCCTGCGGCCGCGCGATCTCGATCGCGCCGCGCGGCGCGACCTGCTGGCGTCCCTGCGTCGCCGCGAGCTCGCGCTTTCCGGGCTTGACGCATGGATTCCCGCTGCGCATTTCACCGACCCCGCCCATATCGATCGCGCGGTGCAGGCGCTGACGGAGATCATCGCGCTCGCCGCTGACTTTGAGCGCGTCCCCGTCAGCCTGATCATGCCGAACGATGACGGCATCGCGCAGTCGCTGGCAGATGCGGGCCAGCGCGCGGGGGTCGCGCTCGCCGATCACGCTGTTCCACCTTCATCTCGCGAGGGCGTCGGCGTGGGAATCGACCCCGCGGCGTATCTTGCGGCAAACAAGAACCCCGAAGATGCGGTGCATGCCGCCGGCCAGCGTCTGGTCTCCGCGCGCCTGGTCGATCTGCTGCGCAGCGGCATGCGTGGTCCGATCGGCTCGAACCATGAGGATCGACTGGATGCGACGGCGTACAAGATCGCGCTTTCCGTGAATGCCTTTCAGCGGCCGGTGATCATTGACGCTCGGCAGTGGAGCGAACCGTGGCGCGGCGTTGAGCAGTGCATTCTTGCCTGGAACGACGCGTAAGCGAAGTCATCGCCGCCGCTCCCAGACCAGGTGCGCCAGTTGCGGGGCAATCAGATTCCGCATCGCCGTTTCCACCGCATTGGGCGAGCCCGGCATGGCGAAGATGAACGTTTCGCCGCCTCCATCGTTGCGATTGACAAGTCCCCCGACCGCGCGGCTGAGCATGGCGGCAGCGCCGACTTCTTTCCAGCTGAGCATTCGAAACAGTTCGCCGAAGCCTTCAAGCTCAACGGTGAGCAGACCGCGCACGACCTCAATGGTCGTGTCGCGCTTCGCGACGCCTGTTCCGCCGGTGGTCAGAATGGCGTCGATGTCATCACGCTTGAGCCAATCAGCGAGTCTCACGCGTATCTGATCCGGCTCGTCCTTGACGATGCCGCGTTCGAGCACCTCATGGCCGGCTTCGCGGGCGAGCTGTTCCACAAGATCGCCGCCGGTGTCGTTGCCGCGCGTACGCGTGTCGGAGACGGTCAACACGGCGCAGCGCACGGGTCTGTTACGCGCCTGATCCGCGGCATTCTGCTGATGGGCCTTTGAAGTCTCCGACATGCCCGCAGTGTAACGAGGCCATCCCTGCCCAATCGCCCACCCGCTGGCATGTAGGATACGACCATGCCCATACTCGGCCACGGCATCGACATCGTGGAGATCGCACGCATCGACCAGATGCTGCGCGAGCACGGCGAGCGCTTCATCGAACGCTGCTTCACCGATGACGAGCGCGGCTATTGCGAGGAGGCCGGCATACGCCGAGCGGAGCGATTTGCGGCGCGCTTCGCAGCCAAGGAAGCGGCGTTCAAGGCTCTGGGCACGGGCTGGCGAAGCGGCATCGCCTGGCGCGATGTCGGCGTGGTGCGCGAGCCTTCGGGCCAGCCGCGTCTGGTCGTCTCCGGCCGCTGCGCCGAGATCGCCCGGGAATTGCGGATTCAGGATTGGCGCGTCAGCCTTAGCCATGCCGGCGGGTATGCGATCGCCAGTGTCATCGCCAGCGGGGGGTGAGCGTGCTATTTTTCTGCGGTGACATGCGATTTCCACGCGATATCCAGAGTTGAGCCTCGATCGGGCATCGCGGCTAGCATGATGCTGCGCGATGGCGAAGAAATCCGGACAACCTGCGCTGTACGAAATGATGCGCAATCGCGGTAGTGTGCCGACGGTTCCATCAGTGGGGCCGCCGCGCTCAAAGCATCTTCCTCCACCGGTGGTGGTCGAAGTGGCGACGGAAACCGAAGAGGATGTGGAGGATCGCGAAATCGCCCGCGAAGCGGCTGTGCCTTCGCCCGTTCTGGAGAAGGTCGCATCGCTGCTGAGCCCCGGACGCACACTGCGTTTGCCGGTCGGGTATCTGCTGCTTGCCGGCGGGGTGCTGGTGCTTGTCCTGACGCTGGTCTATGTGATCGGAAGCAATCGCGGTGAAGCGAAAGCCCGAGCGCAGTTCGAAGAGAAGTTCGGTTCGCAGCCGTTGGTGTCCGGGGTGAACGATCCGCTCACACTTGAATCCCAAGGCACAGCCGACGGCACACCGGGTGACGCCCCGAGCGTCAAACAGCGCGAAAGTTCCACACCTGGCGGCGATTCCCGACGCACCGCGGCGGACTGGGGGCCGGTGGTTCCCAGCATCGAACCGCGGCAAAAGGGCTGGAATTACTTCATCCTTGCTGAAGACTCCCTGCAAGGAGCGCAGAAACTGGCGCAATTCTGTCGAGACAGCGGACTTGAAACCTACGTCATCCCCGGCAAGAATGACCGCCGCCGGGTCATCGCCTTCCCGGGCTACCAGGGTTCACGCCTCGCTCCCGAGGTGCAGGCCTTGGAAAATCGCATTCACGCGATTGGCGATAAGTACAAGAGCCAGAACAAGAGCCAGACCAACATGCGCGACGCCTACCCGGCCCTTTACAACGGGTGACGCCACGCTTGGATTTCCTACCCAGCCGAAAGCACGCAGCACATGAGCCTTCATCGCAGCCTGATCACCAAGCCTTCCGCCCTGAACCAGCATCGCAATGTGTTGACGCGCGCCGAGCGCATCGGCCGCCTCACCGACTCCGAGCGGTTCAACAAAGAGAAGAACTCGCCGCTGGGTTTGGTCAAGGTCGCCAACCGCATGGCGGTGGCAGCCAAGAAGGAGAAGAAGGAAGCGGCTGAAGGCGAAGCCGCTGGCGCCGCTCCTGCTGCAGGTGCCGCCGTCGCCGCGAAGGGCGCTGCCCCAGCCAAGGGTGCCGCACCAGCCGCGGGCAAGGCTGCCGCGCCGGCCAAGGCCGCCGCTCCCGCCGCCAAGGGCGCGAAGAAGTAACTCGATTCGATCGACCAGGTTGGCTGTGGATCAAGACTTCCCGCCGCGCGATGCCAGCATCGCGCGGCGTTCATTCGCGCCTCTGTTTGACCAAGTCGCGCATGCTCGATGCAGCGACGAGGCTTCGGCCATGGTGAACTCGGCGAGCATCTTGCCACGAGGCGCGCTTCAGGTCTGATTCGCGCCGTCGATGCTCTCCGCCTACACTTCGACATGCCCAGGACCGTGGACTTTGAATCCCTCATCAGTCATCGCGCCCGAGCCGTGGATGTGTCCGGCATCCGCAAGGTGTTTGAACTTGGCGCGAAGTTGAAGAACCCGATCAATTTCTCCATCGGCCAGCCGGATTTCCCGGTTCCCGATGCGTTGAAGCAGGCCACGATCCGCGCCATCGAGCAGAACCGCAACGGCTACACGCTCACCCAGGGCGTGCCGGAACTGCTCGCTGCCATCTCCCGAAACCTGCACGCGGATGTCGGCTGGAACGTTCCTTCAGACGATCTTGGACTGATGGTCACCTCCGGCACAAGCGGCGCGCTGTGGCTGGCGTTCATGGCTGTGCTCAACCACGGCGACGAGGCCATTGTCGCTGACCCGTACTTCGTGCTCTATCCCGCGCTTGGCCAGGTTTCTGGATCGACCGTCGTCACATGCGACACGTATCCGGATTTCCGCCTGACCGCTGAGCGCGTCGAGCCGCTGATCACCGATCGCACCAAGATCCTGCTGCTCAATTCACCGGGCAATCCGTCGGGCGTGGTGCTCTCCAACGCCGAGCTGCGCGATCTCGTGGATCTGTGCGAACGTCGCAATCTGCTGTTGATCTCCGATGAGATCTACGACCAATTCACCTACGCCGACGCACGCGAGGACGGCGTATGCCCCAGCCCGGCTCGAATGAGCGAGAATCTGCTTCTGGTTCGCGGCTTTGGAAAGACCTATGGCTGCACAGGCTGGCGTCTGGGCTACGTCGCCGGTCCGAAGCCCATCATCACCCAGATGCAGAAGCTTCAGCAGTACACCTTCGTCTGCGCGCCGTCGATGGCGCAGCACGGCGTCGCAGAGGCCTTCGACGTGGACATGGCGCCGCAGATCGACGCCTACATGCGCCGCCGCGACAAGGTCCTCAAGGCGTTTGAAGGCGTGACCAACGTCGAACATCCCGGCGGTGCGTTCTATGCGTTCGTTGAAGTGCCCCGGCATCTGGGCATGACAGCCACCGCGTTCAGCGAGAAGGCCATCGAACGCAATGTCCTGGTCATCCCCGGAAAGGTGTTCAGCAGTCGCGACTCGCACTTCCGGCTGAGTTACGCTGTGCCGGAAGCGACGCTTGAGCGCGGCTTGGACATCCTGGTGAACATGATGCGCGGCGGGTAACCGCGGCAAGCATGCGAGTCTGGGTGATGTGGCGGCTTATCCGACGTGCATGCGTGCAGTGGTGGGCGTCGATTTGCGTCGAATCAGGCGAATCACTTGCACGAAGCGGGTTCATATCGCATGGTTGTCGCACGTCCTATGCAGCCGCAATTGCCGCGGACGCCAATGTGCCATCCACCCGCCGCCGATTCGGAATACGTTCCAGTCGGCGGTTTTCCAATTGACGTTCTTGAGTGGCGCGTCACTTGGCCTGCACGATCCGCAACGCATCGCTCGAGAAAAACGACCGAACCCGCGCGAGGCGGGTTCGGCCGATGAAATGACATGGATGGAGCGACCGAATCAGTGGCCGCCGCCCGACGGGGCCCGGTTGCCGCCTGATGGTGGCGGTGCGCCCTGCTGAGCCTGATCGCCGACGCCCGCATCAGGCGCCTGTTGCGGCGTGGCTGGCGGTGGACGGTCGGGCTTGTTGGCGTTGGCGGGATCGGTGCCTTCGCTGCAGGCGGTCAGCAGCAGACAGATCGTCGCAGCAGCGGTCAAAGTGAGAAGTGACCTGATCATGAGTGTGCATCCTTTGTGAAAATCGTGATGAAGCAACTGACAAAGACGGGGCCGGAATGGCTCCGGCGAAGCGGTTCAAAACCGCTGAAACGACACCTTACTGTATCCGAGGGAGCATTCATGCGGCAAGCCAATCGATCGCGGCGCGCAAATGCCAGCGAGCCAGGACGGATTTTGACGAACCGCTTTTCGGCCTTGGGAAATGACGTACGTGCGCAAGCCGACTTAGCAGTCTGACGCTTGAGCGACTCCGAAGTTTCGAGCGCAGACGATCGCCGGTGGGAAATGCGTCCAGACTGCCGATCAAGATCGAAAAAACCCCGTTGAAGCGTCTGCTGTCAACGGGGCGGAGGGGAGAAAGATGCAAATGGAGGGTGGGGGTTTCACATTCGTCGGACGACTCGCATCGCCTTCAACATAATTTGAACAGGTCGGGCGAGTTTTTCATCCACAGACGGTGGTTCGGCCCGCAGTCAGAAGGTCTTTTCACCTTGTCCGTGGCGGTTATCGCGGCTGTGGAAACGCATAGGCGTCGCGGCCCGTGCATCGCTCCAACGCTTCCAGCATGCGGGTAATTTGCTCAGTTGAGCCATGCCGGGCCGAGATCAAGTCATGGGCCCGTCGTCCCATGGCCTGGGCTTCGGCAGGCTGATTCATGAGCCCCAGAATATGCGTCTCCCACGCCGCGGCGGAATCATCCTGCACCAGCCGTGCTGTTTCACCATCAACCAGCATGTCCATCGCCTGCTCGGCCCCCGCCACGGTGGGCAAGGCCATGGCCATCGCTTCCAGCAGAATTGAACGAAGCTCGCCGAAATGTTCCGGCCATAGCACCATGTCGCAGCGCATCAGCAGGTCATGATGCTGTGCCGCCGAGCCGATGGCCGAGAGGGCCCCGAGCAGTCCCGCCCGCTCAGCCAGTCGCCAGATGTCATGTTCGCGCGGGCCGCGCAGCTCCAGAAAGATCTGCATGGATGGATGTCGATGATGCACGAGCGCCAGGCCGTCGATCGCCGCGCCATATGCGCCGACGTCTCGCGAGCCTCCCAGTACGACGATCGCAGGCGGACGCTCCGGGTCAGAGAGCGGGCGAACAGTCCGGCGGGCCACGGCGACGCCCATCGGCACGAGCGAAACCATTTCAGCAGGCAGCAGGCCGCGCAAAAGTGCGGCCAGCCCTGCGCACGGGGCAATCACGCCAGCCATGTGGGTGTTCGATCCTGGACGTGGCAGCGACTTCATCTGCGTCGCGGACCAGACCTCCAGTAATGCCGGTCGATCGATCTCCGCCGCCAACTGCAGGCCGAAAGCCCAAGCGTCGCGGCCGAGCAGATACAGCACATCGGGAATCTGCTCGTCCAGCGACTCGATGACCTTGTGCACATGGAACTTCCGCATCCACGGCAGCGACTTCATGGTCGTTTCGATCCGCGGCGCAAGGGCCATCCGTCGCTCGCCTTCGCCCAGAAGCGCAGCGGGCAATCCCGCAGGCACGATGCGCGTCAACTGCACCCCTTCAGCCATCAAGCCGACCGCAAGGCGATTGAGCATGCGCTGCTCCTGCACCAATCGCTGCTCGCCGATGACCATCGCCAGTCGCATGCGTGATTCATCGGCGAATCCGCGTCGAATCGGCCAACGCCCACGCGACAGAACCAAGCCAGGCCAGAGCGATGTGCGCAGGCGACGCCCCATCGAACCGCGGCAAAGCCCACGCCCACATCGAGTTGACCCGGTCCACCCCGTCCAATCTCGAATCACCCACCCGTTCCCAGCCCATGCAACGCCCCGAACCGCTCGATCATTGCGCGATCGATCCGCTTCGGCCGCCGCGTCGGCAGATCGACCAGCACCCATAGCGTCGCGGCCCGGCAGATCACCCGCGAATCGCGCGGCCGAACGATCACATAGTCCCGCCAACTCTTCACTTTGGCGAAATCACGCACCCAGGTGGCGATGACCAGTTCATCATTCAGCCACGTCTCGGAGAGATAATCGATCTCATGCCGCGCGACGAACCACATCATCTGATGCTCCAGCATGAACTGCCGCGTGTAGCTGATCGAATCGGCGTGCAGTTCCGCGGCCCGGTCCAGCCAGCGCACGTACTCGATGTTCGATACATGCTC
>CAZCGB010000030.1:0-11774 GCA_964498045.1 uncultured Isosphaeraceae bacterium | reverse complement strand
GCACACCGCCAGCACCTGCACCTGCGGATCATCAAGGAAACGATTGAGGTGATCGCGATTCATCATGCCCATGCCGATGAACCCGAGCGTGATGCGTTCGCTCGGCGCGATCTGTCTGGTCACTGAAGCCGAGAGTTCCGCATGCTGAGGCCCGCGAGCAGTGCGTCGGCCGAGGGCGCGGGTGGGAACGATCAAGGGCGTGGCGAGTGCGCCGATCGCCAATCCTGAACGGCCAAGGAAACTTCGTCGCGAGACCGACTTCGAATCAGGTGGGTACGTCATGCGTCGAAGCATAACACAGGCCGCGTCATGTTCGGCTCGCTCGCCGTGGCCGCAGCGCACGCTCATCAGCTTTGCAACCTACACTCTTCGCCGGCTGATTCGATACTTCGGAGACCCGTGTGGAAGAGACCAAACCACTTCGTGACCCATTGCTGGTGGCAGTCTGGCCGGGCATGGGCAATGTCGCCATCGGCGCAGGGGCGTATCTCATCGCCAAGCTCAACGCGTCGCTCGTGGCCGAGATTCCCAGCGAGGGCGTATTCGACCTGACGAGCATCGATGTCAAGGAAGGGCTGGCGAAGGCCAGTCGCGTGCCGCGCAGCATGTTCTTCGAGTGGCGCAATCCCGCAGAACGCGGCCGCGATGTGTTGATTTTCGTCGGCGAAGCCCAGCCCCCGGCGAACGGGTACGTGTTCTGCCATCGTCTGATCGAGTACGCACAACAGCGTGGCGTGAAACGATTGTTCACGTTCGCCGCGATGGCGACGCAGCTGCATCCCACAAGCCAGCCGCGCGTCTTCGGTGCCGCGACCGACGCCGGTGGCATTGACGAACTACGTCGCCACGAGGTGCTGCCGCTCAAGGGCGGCCAGATCAGCGGCATGAACGGCATCCTGCTTGCGGCCGGCGCAGAACAGAACATCCGGGGCGTGTGCCTGCTGGGCGAATTGCCGTTCTTCGCTGTTGGGGTGCCCAATCCGAAGGCATCGCAGGCGGTGCTCGAGGCGTTTGCGAGCATCGCCGACATCGAGATCGACTTCGCTGATCTCAGGCCGCAGATCGAATCTGTTGAGCAATCGCTCCTGCAGATGCTTGAAAAAATGCAGGCCGCGGCCCGTGAGCAAGGTCAGGAATTGAACGTGGACGAAGCACGAGTCGACGAGCATGCTCAAGAGCGCGTGGAGGGCGAGAGTCATCCTGCCGCTTCGGCCCTTGATGCCGGGGCGCTGCGGCGCATCGAGGAACTGTTCGCAGCGGCCGAGAAGGATCGAGCGAACGCCATGCGGCTGAAGCAGGAACTCGATCGCCTGAACGTGTTCAAGGAGTACGAAGACCGATTTCTCGACCTGTTCACAAAGACGGATTGAATTCTGCGACGCTCGTGCCGCCGCGCACATGTGGACGACCGCTCATCGCAGGGCGACGTCATCGCCTGCATGTTCCTTCTCCGCTGTGGATTCGATCATCGCCTCTGCCTGCTTCTCGCCGAGGTAACTGTCGATGATCGAATGTACGACATACAGCGCCGGCGTGACAGCGATGGCGATCACGAGTTTGAAACCATATCCAGCCGTCTGGGCTTCAATGAAGTTCTGAAACGAAACACCGCCGGCGCTTGCGAACGTCTCAGGCCAGCGTGACTTCAGCCAGAAGGGGAGGTAGAGGCCGATGAATCCGACGACGTAGGTGTCGATGATCTGGCTGATGATGGTCGAGCCCGTCGCGCGCAGCCAGAGGTACTTGTGTCCGGTGTGTCTGCGGATCATCCAGAAAACCGTCACGTCGATCAGTTGCGCGAGCAGAAACGCCGTGATCGAGCCGACGATGATGAACTGGCTCTGCATGAACACCGTGCGGAACGACTGCTGATCGATCGGCGAAAAGTCAACGGCCGGCACCTTGTCGGTCACCCACAATGCGACGAATGCGTAGGCGATCATGCACGCGCCGAGAATGCTCAGCGTTCGCACGCCCTTGCGGCCGAAGTACTCGTTGATGATGTCGGTCATGATGAACACGACCGGCCAGAGGATGATTCCGCATGAAAGCGTGATCGCGAAATTCGGCCGGCCAAGTATGTTCAGGCCTGTGGGAATCTGAAAGAGCTTCCCGCCGATCAATTCCGCCAGCAACGCATTGGTGAGGAAGAACGCAGACAGCACCAGCAGCAGCAACTGGCGACGACGCTCGAACGCCGGATCGCGCTGCGGAATGGAAGTGATCGGCGGATGGGCGGCCACGTTGGACTCGTTCTTCTTCTCGAACAAGGCGATTCGCACCAAAGTGCGACCTGGAGTCAGTGCCCATGCATTATCGCATGAAGCCAGCGCAGGCGCGCAACGCGACCCCTGCGGGAAAGCCCCATCCACTTGGCTTGCAAGGCGACCATTACGCCTTTTGCGAAGCGCGGGAGTTGTACGAACCATCCACCGTGTTGATCCGAACGACTTCGCCCTGCGTAATGAAGGGCGGCACGCGCGTCTTCAGGCCGGTCTCCATCGTGGCTTCCTTCAACTGGTTGGTGGCCGTCGCGCCTTTGATGCCCGGCGCGGTTTCAGTGACTTCAAGTTCGACCACGTTGGGCAGTTCGATGGCGACGGGCTTTCCGTCGGCAATAAGCACCGTGATCACCGTATTGGGCTTCACGTACACCATGTATTCGCCAACGAGCGCATCAGAGAGACTGATCTGCTCGTAGTTTTCATTGTCCATGAACACATGGCCGGCCGCCTCGGTGTACAGGTACTCCATCTGCCGACGGTCGAGGTCAATGGACTCGACTTCCTCGCCAGAGCGCAGGCGTTTTTCAATCACGAGGCCGTTGATCACGTTCTTGATCTTGATCTGCACGAACGCGCGGAGGTTGCCGGGTGTGACATGGGTGTACTGGGTGATGACATACAGATTGCCATCGATTTTGATAGCCATACCCGGCCGAAGGTCGGTCGATTTCACGATCAAACTCCTTGCGCAGCCCGCCGCCCGAAGTGGGTCCAAACGCCTGAATCGACCGAACGGGGCCGACCAAGAGGGCGGGATGATACGGTGCCCGAAGCGAGCTGGGCAAGCGATCGGCCTTGCCGGGCCGCCGGATTCGCCGTTGCCGCTTCAAATGCGTCCAGTTGCGCGCAAGATGAACGCCCGAAGAGAGTTACACACATCTCATGGCGGGCGTGAAATTGATTACCAGAAAATCTGCGCAGGTCGTGCATGAAAGAGCGGGCAACGGCGTATAGCAGCGTTGAGCCCCGTGTTTTTCCCAGAGAGAGAACCAAATCTCTCTAGAGATCAGCTCCCTCTTACTTCCGCCACCGGGACTCAACCAACCAGGACGGGTCTTTGCAGAGACCCGTCCTGATGGATTTTTGGACATTGCCGCTGATTGGGATATCCTGCCGGTCCACGCTGGCATCTTTTTTTTCAGGAAGCCATAAACCAATATTTGACAATGGTTTGGGACGTTTCCGCCAAACCGTTCACTCGGGCGCCCACGCCCCACCAAGCCATGAGCACCGCCCTCCAAGACGCCAAGAAATTCCACTGGGAGCCCCAGCCCCGCGCCGCAGCCGTGGTGCGAGAGATCGTCGATGACTTCCTCGCCCGCTGCCCAGAAGCCGCCACCCTCGCCAAGCGCATGAAAAGCGACACCGGCACGCGCTTCATCGACTGGATCGACTTCATTCAGTGCCCGCGCAACGAAGCCCTTCGCAAAAAGCTCACGGGCGTCGGGTTCACCCGCAAGCCCGTGCCCGGCGAGCCCGATTCGTTCATCCACGAAGGCGCGATGTTCCCCACCATCGTCTTCGACGCGTCAAAAACCACCTGCGTCGGTATCAAGGTCGATTCCATCGTCGATTTCCTCTCCGCTTGGCACATCACCGACGAACATGAAATCGACGGCGACCCGCTCGCTGCCATGCGCAAGGCACGCGTTTGGGAGGGAGACAAGGCCGAAATGTGGGTGGTTGAGCGTCACGGCTACCGCGGATTCGCCGTGCCCCGCGTCGATCCCGACCAAGCGGTGCAGGTGCTGCGCCATCAGGAGGCGTTTCGTCGCCGCACGCGCGACTGGGACGATGACGACCTGGGATTCGATCACCTGCATTTCCTCGTGGACGCCGCAGTGAAGGACATCGGCCGCGACTACGCCTGCGACATCTTCTTCGCTGCAGAGCGCGAATACTGGCAGCGGCGCAACCGCGCGGCCCAGATTCAGAAGGCCCGCCAGGACAAACTCGGCTTGGGTTGGGCCAATCACGACCATCACACATACCGCTCATCGAGGCAGTGCTTCAACCGCCTGATCTCGTTGTTCGAGAAGCTCGGCTTCGTTTGCCGCGAACGCTTCTACGCGGGCGCGGAGGCCGGCTGGGGGGCGCAGGTGATCGAGCAGGCCAACGCCAACATCACGATCTTCGCTGACGTTGATCTCTCACCCGAGGAGATCATGGGCGACTTCGCGCACGAAACCTTGCCGGTGCGCAAGGAACTGGGAACCGTCGGCCTGTGGTGCGGCCTCCACGGCGAGGCGATCCTTCAGGCTGGCATGCACCACCTCGAATGCCAGTTCGACTTCAACTCGCTCAAGGATCAACTCGAGGCGGCGTCAATCAAGACGATGGATCCGTTCACCAATTTCGCATTCCTCACGCAGGCGTTCACCGAAGGCGAGCGCTGGCCGGTGCAGGACCAGCGCATCCAGCGCCTGGTCGATCAGCAGTTCATCACCGCCGCCCAGGCGCACTGGTTCCGCATGCAGGGCGGCGCGATCGGATCGCACCTGGAGAACCTGGAGCGGAACGACGGCTTCAAGGGCTTCAACCAGCACGGCGTCAGCCAGATCATC
Organism: uncultured Isosphaeraceae bacterium; assembly: GCA_964498045.1. Classification (GTDB taxonomy): domain Bacteria; phylum Planctomycetota; class Phycisphaerae; order Phycisphaerales; family SM1A02; genus DATKJG01. The sequence continues at coordinate 6,925 of CAZCGB010000030.1, read as the reverse complement.
GCCAAGACCGACCCGCGCAAGCAGGGAAAACCAGCGGCCGCGCCGCCTCAAGCCGCCCCGACGAAGCCCGAACCCGCCAAGTCCGCCGAATTGATCGGAGCGTGACCGGCCACGATTTGAAACGACTCACACCCGGACCTTCACCACGATCTTCTTCACCTCGGCCGCCAGTCCGTCGTCCGGAGACACGCCGGGCATGTGCGCGTCGGTGGGGAAGAAGATGGCGAACATTCCGCGACGCACGGTGAAGAACCGCTCGGCTGCGTCCGGCCGATCGTCGTTCTGCCCCTGGATCGGTTCGAGCACCGCGTAATCGCGGTCGGCGTCGTAGGCCTGCTTCACGCCCATCGTCTCCAGCGGAGCCCAGCCCATCATCTCCGCGCCTTCGAACATGCACTGCACGTCGATGTAGTTGCGATGCGCCTCCCAGAATGCCTCGCGTCGGAGTTTCGGCTTGTAGCGCTGCACGAGCGCGAAGACGTCATCTCCCACGACGGGCTTGACCAGGCTGTTCTGCGAACCGGGTTGCTTGGGCTCCAGCCGCGCGGTTTCGGGCTTGGCGAGGAACTCCAGCGCGCGGGCGATGCGCGGGCCGAGCGCGGCGTAACGGGAGGCGTTGGCGAGTGAGTCGAGGATCATGAGAGGGGCGGAGCCCGATCGCGTGAGCCGGCACGTCCGCATGCCGTGGCGCGATCGAGCCCTGGATTCGGGGACGTTGGATCGTATCGGACGATGTTGAACCGCGCAGGAACAGTGCCAGATCGAGATGGACCGCGTTCGCCGGTCAGTGTGCTGCGGATTTCGCCAGCGTCTCGTCTGCCCTCGCCGCCAACGCCGCGTCCCCGGCCGCACGCGCCAGTTCAGCGGCCTTTCGAAGCGCCGCCTGCGCGTCATCATTCTTACCCGCGGCTTGGAGGAGCAGGCCGAGATTGAAGTGGTTCTCCGCGAAATCCGGCCGCTGCGCGATGGCCGTGCGATAGGCCTGCATCGCATCGTCGTTCATCCCCAATTGCGCCAGCGCGAATCCAAGGTTGTGCCAGGCCTGCGGCAAGGTCGGCTCGATGCGAGTCGCCTCCTGAAGGTGAGCCGCGCCTTGTTCAAACTCGCCGGCGTCAACCAGCGTGTTGCCCAGCAGGATGTGAGCCATGAAGTTGTCATCAGTGACATCCAGCGCGCGGAGTGCGAGCGTGGTCGAGTCGCGCCAGAAGCTGATCTGAACCCAGCAGACAGCCATGAGCGCGATCACGCACGAAGCCGCGGCAATGATCGAGAACCGCAGCGCGCCGGGCGGCTTCGCAGGGAGTGACCACGCGAACATGACGAACACTCCGATGAGCGGAAAGTAGGTGTAACGGTCGGCGTGCGACTGCGCGCCAACCTGCACCAGGCCGATGACGGGGATGAGCGTGCCGAGAAACCACAGCCAGCCGGCGAGCGGGGCGCGCAACCTGCGACGAAAGGCGATCGCGCACGCAATGGAAATGATGACCAGCGCGAGCGCGGCCACGGCGATGTCGATCGCCGGCCACGAGCCGTGCGTGGGATAGGGATAAAACACAGCGAGATCGGAGGGCCAGACAGCCTGACGAAGGTACTCGCCGTACGCGACGATAGCGTTGGCGATGCGCTGGGTGTATGAGACATGCTGCAGGTCGCGCATCGCGCCGCCGGCGTGCTGCGCGAGAATCGTCAGCACGCAGGATGCGACGCTCATCACCAGCAATGGCGTCTTTTCAAGTACGAGCCGGAACCAGCTGCGCGATGACCGCATCCTGTTCAGCGGCCACCAGTCGATCACCAGCAGCAGGAACGGCAGCGTGACGAACATGGGCTTGCTCATAAGGCTCATGGCGAAACACAGGATCATGAGCGCGTAGGCCGTGGTCTTGCGCCCCACTTGACTCGCTCGACTGTTTACCTTGTCCGTCGAATCTGAGGCGGTTTCGCGGGCGAACCACACGTACGCAAGCATCGCCAGAAGTCCGAAGAATGTGCTGAGCACATCCTTGCGTTCGGACACCCACGCGACCGATTCGACATGCAGAGGATGCATGGCGAAGAGCGCAGCGGCCATCGCGCTTCGCCACGGTGCGCCGGTCAGCCGAAACAGCAAGAGCATCACGAGCGCAGCATTCAGCGCGTGCAAGAGGATGTTCGTGATGTGGCAGCCGCGAGCGATGTTCGCGGGCGCATGAAGCGACGCGTCAAGCATCAGGCTCAGCCACGTCAGCGGATGCCAGTTGGAGAACTCAAACGTGGAGAACGCCCACGAAGTGCTGTCGAGCGAAAGGCCCTGAAGCACGCGTGGATTGTCGTAGACGTATCGATGGTCGTCGTAATTGACGAATCCGAAGGACGCCGCCTGCCAATACAGGCCGATCGTCGCGACAGCGATGAGCGATGCGAGGAGGATGTCGCGGCGCGAACGCACCAGCAAAGTGTAGTCGAGGCGCAAGTCCTGGATCATCACTGCCAAAAGCACCGCGAGGCGCTTCCCACCGGAGCGCCTCGCGGACGATCGATCACTGGAATTCGCATGTCTCCGCGGGTGTTCACCCGTAGCTGGGGCGTTCGATCCTTACGACGCCTCCGCCCGCGGATGCGCCTCGTTGTATGCCGTGCGCATGCGTTGCGTGCTGAGGTGCGTGTACACCTGCGTCGTGCTCAGCGACTGGTGGCCGAGCAGTTCCTGCACGCTGCGCAGGTCCGCGCCGTTGTCCAGCAGGTGCGTGGCGAACGAGTGCCGCAACGTGTGCGGACTGATGTCCGGATCGAGGCCGGCGGTGATGAGGTACTTGCTCACTTTGCGCCGGACCGAGCGAGTCGAGAGCCGCGTGCCGTGTTTGTTGATGAACAGCGGCGAATCATGTTCATTGCGGATTCCGTTATTGCCGGCCGCAGCGTCAAGCATGCCGGTGTAGTGCCGCAGTGCGGTCAGGGCATGCGAGCCAAGCGGGACGATGCGCTCGCGCCGTCCCTTGCCGCGCACGATGAGCGCTTCGCTGGATTCGTCGATGTCGCCGCGATTGATGCCGACGAGTTCGCTCACACGAATTCCCGTCGAATACAGCGTTTCAAGAATGGCGCGATCTCGCGCGCCAAGCAGGTCATTGGCGTTGGGAGCGGCAAGGAGCTTCTCCACCTGCTCGACGTTGATGGCCTTGGGAAGGCGCTTCGCCTGTCGCGGCGTGCGGATCAGCAGCATCGGATTCGATGCGACAAGGCTGACCTTGTCCATCCATCGATAGAACGAGCGCAGCGTGGCGATCTTCCGCGCCATCGTTGCCGCAGAATAATGATGCTCGTCAAGCCGCGTGAGAAACCCGCGAATCGTTTCAACATCAGCGTCCAACATCGCGCTGGTGACTGTGGCCGGGCCGACCGACCCGACGACTGCATCGCTGTCATGGCGCTTCTGATTTGCCGGGTTCGCTCTGCGGCGATTGAGCACGTCGCGCTCCTGCTCGCGGCTGGCGCGTACGCCGAGCTCCTCGGTCAGGTGCTCAACGTACTGACGCAGATCGACGCCATAGCAGCGCGAGGTGTATGGGCTGAAATGCCGCTCATCGATGAGGTAATGCAGGAACGCCTCGACGACGGGCAGATGTTCAGTCGGAATGGCGGTCGCGGTCTCGTTCATGGCTCAGACCCTTCTGTTGAGGTTTGCCGATGCGATGTGCGCGGATCGGCGATGCGAGATCGGATGAATGGAGGGAGGATGTTCACTTCTGATGCTGCGAATCGGCGCGATGCGCGGTGACTGCGCCTTCGCTGGTCGCCTCAGTCTGTTTGGGCAAATCCTGCGCGATGTGGCGGCAGACGACGGCTGCGTCGAACCAGTCGAATTTCATGTGCGGATTGCGCGCGAGATCAGCCACCGCGGAGATCACCGCCGCCTCGGAGCCTGGTTCCCAGCGGAATCGCCAGCGATGCTCGCCCTTGATCAACGACAGGCGGCAGCGCTCGAGGTTCACATGTGCGTGGGACGTCGCCGACTTGTCCGCAGTGACGTACGGCAGGGCCTGCAGGTGCAAGGGCGCCGGCGCGACGTAGCCGCTGCGCGAAGCGTTGGTCGGGCGAAACGGATTGGAGGGTGATTCAGCCATCAGCGGTCCTCGGCTTCGCGCCGAGTTCCGCCGGATGGCGGGCTGCTCAACGCAAAGGTTCGTGCTCGTTCTTTCCCTCGCTCGCTTCCGCCTGCACCGGCAAGACCCGTGCCCGCTCGCTCTGGAGCAGGTCGTTCAGGAGCCGATAGGCGGCGAACTGCGTGTACAGATCCATGCGCACCAGGTAAATGCCTTCGCCGAACGCGCTTGAAGGTTCAGAGCGTCCGGCGGCATAGCCATCAAGCCAGATGAGTGTTTCGTGATTGCCTGCGTCGTAGATGCCCGACGCTTGCGCCGATGGCGCGTTGGTCGGCATCGAGCCGGGTGAGACAGTGTCGGTCCGCGCTCGGGTCGCCTGTACGGGATCGATCGCGTGAGCGGTCGCCACATCGCCGGTAAACAGCGCGACTGATGCGCCGAATTTCGGCGGCTGGTACGGGTCGTACGCGGTCACTGTGCCGACGATCAAGCCGTCTGCGCCGAGCGCGTTCATGAGCAGTCGCGCCTGTCCGGGCGTGGTCACGGCGTTCATGTTCAATCGCCGCATGGCGGCGATCACGCGATTCACCGGCAGCGTGTCGATTCCGTCGATGCCTTCGGCTTCGATGGTGAATGCGTCAGCGACCTGGTCGCCGGCGACGATCGACACACCCGATTCGTTGATGAAGGGCGCGACGGCCCACACCTGACGCTCCGCGTACGGAGAAACAAGCGTGACGGGCGTCTGCAGCTTCGGAGTCGACTCGCAGCCGGCGAGCGCGATGCCCGAAGAAATGCATGCGATCGCAGGGAGTCTCCAGCGCGGCGCGCCAGACATGACGCGCGCGCCTGATTGCATGGTCTGTGCACTTGTCATGGCATCCTGCCCGAGTGACGGGACTCCGCCCGTCGTACGTCCCGCGCATGATTTGCGCGATGCGGGAAGCGATTCGCGATCAATCAAGGTCGCGAATCGCATGTCATCATGGAGACGAACCGTTATCGGCGTTCGCGACCTCGGACGCTTGAGGTTTGTTGGTTGGTATTGTCGTGCGGCCAGCCTTCACGGCCCAGACGTTGTCCACGCCGCTGCGGTCGGAGACGAAATACACCGACCCGTCGCCTGCCCAGACCGGCTGAAAGTTCGCGAACTGGCCGCTGGTGAGATTGGTGCGGCCGCTGCCGTCGATGTTCACCACCCACACATCGCTCTGGTTCGGCCGCGCGCCGTCGACCTGCGGATCAACCACGGCGACGAAAGTGATCCTGCTGCCATCGGGCGACCAGCTCGGATTGATCAGCGCCGCGTTGGCGGCAGAAACGATTTCGGTCGGCTGGCTCGCCTGGCCGTTGACCAGGTCGATGGTCCAGATGCCGTAGTCGCGGCTGCCGCGCTGCTTGGCGCGCTGGAAGACGATCTTGTTGCGGGCGACGTCAGGACACCACTCAGGGAACACGCCGTAGTCGAGGAAGCGCTTCACGCCCGGGTTGGTGACGTCGGTCATCCAGATTTCCCAGCGTGCCGACTGCGAGCCGAAGCGGCAGTAGGCGAGGAACCGGCCGTCGGGCGACCACGTCGGATGCAACTCCTGGTCAGGTTCGTTGGTGATCTGCGTGGGTGGTCCGCCGTCTATGCCCGCGATGTACACATCCCAGTTGCCCGAACGATTGGAGGCGAACGCGAGTCTGGTTCCGTCGGGACTGAATGCGGGCATGACATCGTCTGCAGGATCGCTGGTGATCTGCGTCAGCGTCTTGCCATTGACTGATTTCAAATAGATGTCGCTGGTGCGGCGATGCATCGTGGATGCGAACGCGAGCATGTTTCCGCTCCGATCGATGTCGGGATCAACGCACGCCCCTTCAGTGGCGAAGGAGACCTGCACGAGATTGGTTGAGCCGTCGAGGGATGAGCCGGCATCGGGACCAGCGTTGTCGAGTTCGCCGTAGAGATTCAGGGCGCGCGACGCTTTGGGCGCGGCCTTTGGCGTCGTTGCGGGAGTGGATGTCTGCGGCGTGCCGAAGTTGACCTCATCGTTGGTTCCGGCGCGAAGGACTGTGCGCGTGGGCGTCGTCGGAACCCCCGTTGCGAGCGGCGTGCCATTCGTGTTCGTTGCAGTCGGCGATTGATGGCGCGGCGACGTGCTGGCGGTCTGCGCCGTGCGCACTGACGAAACTGATGCTGAGTTTGTCGACGAGGGCGATGATGATGTGGCGCATCCCGTGACGATCGCGCTGGCGCCGATGAGGGCAAAGATGATCGCAGCCGATCGCGTGGGATTCTTCAAAGTCGGACTCCTGCGGAATCGGGACGAGTTCGGCCGGCCGCGGGGCGATGGCCGAAGCGGTCCCTTATCGGACGAACCATCGGATTCGCATGAGCGCGACAGATCGCGCGGAAGCATGCGAATCACGGGTCGTTCATGCCGGTTATCGGCGCGACTTTCGAGCACGTTGAGCGGAAGTCCGAAAGCAGTTGGACGATCGGCAATTCTTGCGCCGCGATGGAGGCGACCAAAGCAGGGTTTGGCGATTCGATTGCCCGGCAACCAGCACGGTTTCCACAGCATCGACATCCACCGTGCGCGCGACTACCATTCCCGATTCGGGTTTTTGAATGGCGGAAGGCCTGTATTGGGGCGGAGCACGGGGGCGGCGTGAGCCGCGATCGCGTAGCTCAGTCGGTAGAGCAAGCGCCTTTTAAGCGCTAGGTCCTGGGTTCGAGTCCCAGCGCGATCATTGGAGACTTCGGGACGGTTGTTGGCCTCGGGAGATGGAAGGACCGCGCTGCCGGATGCTGGTTCTGCACGCCAATTGGGTTGACGGATCGCTTCGATGGT
>CAZCGB010000029.1:0-11831 GCA_964498045.1 uncultured Isosphaeraceae bacterium | reverse complement strand
GGCTTCCGTTCCACTCATCGAGATCGCGTATGGCCTGCCGCTCTCGGCCGATGAAACCGCCAAGGCCGATGCGATCTTTCACGCCCGCGCCGCCGAGTTCCGCGCCACTGCGAAGGCGCAGTTCGAGGCGAGTCGCGCCGCGTGGTACGCACGGCAGATGGTGGCCGGACTCGCGGAAGGCCCGACGCCCGCCGCGAAAGATTTGGTGGATGCGCTGGAGCAGAAGGCGATCGCGCTGGACAAGGCGTCAGGTGAAAGGCGTCTCGCACTTGCGGCGTTGATTCGGGCGATGCTCGATGAACTCGTCGCCGCGCAGCCTGCGCATGCGCAGGCTCTTCAGGATGGTTATGAACGTGCTGCGTTTCCGCATGTGTTTGAAGGTCGCACCTCGCCGGTCGAGGCTCTGGCGAAGGCCCTTGCGCTGGAAGACCTCGCTGATCCGCAGCGGGCGGAGATCGAGGCCGCCGCGGCGAGATATCGACCGGCCTATCGAGAGGTGTGCGTGCGGATGATCGAAGTCAATCGCGAATGGGACAAAGAGCGGCCATACTCGCGCATGAGGATTCCCGAACAGTATGAGGCGAAACTGAAATGGGATCGCCTGCTCTTCGAGCGCGATGAACTCAACGCTGGCGCCGACGCCACACTGCTGCGCGTGCTGACGCCGGAACAACGCGCGAAGGCCGGGCTCGCGGCGGATCGCTGACATCCGCAGCTGCATCCGAACGATCACTCAATCACTCAGCGCCTCGTAGAGCATGATCTGATGGCCGTCGGGATCGAGCAGCGTCGCGAGGCGGACCAGGCCGGCGTGCTCGATCGTGTCGCCGGTGAATTTCACGCCTTTCGATTCCAGTTGTTTGCGCGTCACGTCGAGATCGCTCACGCCGATGACCGGCATCGTGCCGGTGGAAGTGCTGACCGCGTCGCTCTGCGCAAGACCGATGGTGAGTTTGGCGTCCGGGTTGGACATCTCCGTCCAGCCGATCTCATCGACTTCGAAGAGGACTTCGAAGCCGAGCACATCGCGATACCAGTCGCGCGACTTCGCTCGATCGGTAACGGTGAAGCGCAGCACAAGTCCGCCGGTGAATCCCAACCCCGCCGCTTGCGGCTTCGCCAACCCCCCATTTTCGCTCGCGCCTTCGTCGCGGCCCGCGCTCTTCGCCAGCGCAAACACGAACTCATCGCCGCTGCCATCAGCCTTCTCTAGCCGCACCGTCAGCGCATCGCCTGTGCGCTTGTAAATGAATCGCCGCGGATGGTCAGCGGCGTTGTCAGGATCCTCAAACACCACCTCGTTCGCTCCCATGCTCTTGAGCGGATACGTCAGGGGAAGTTCCTTTTCCCAGGGCTTGAGCGCGGGATTGAAATGCCGCAGACGGAACACGGCCTTCTCGCCTTCAAGCGTGATGCTCATGAACTCGCACATCCACGGCTTGCCATCGCGGTTCCAGCGGAACATGCCGTAGAGGCTGTTGTTCACAGGCGATGACCACGTCTCTTCCAAATACGCGCCCGATTCCTCGCGCACCCACTTGCCCTCCATCCACGAAAGATCGGCAAGCGCAGGCGGTTCACTTGCGCGGGCCGACGCAGCGTGAATTCGGATCCCGTGACAGGCCAGGACAAGCATGGCGGCAAAGATCAACGTGCGCATGACGATGGCTCCAGATCAAGTGATTGTGCTGCGGGCGAGCGCGCGGCACGCGCATGCCAGCATGCCCCACATGATGCCCGGCAATCATTTCTCCGTCGAAACGCGCGCTCGTCGGCCGAAGAGGGTCCAGGTATCGGATCGACCATGAAATCGGCGCAAACGCTGTTTGTGCGACGCCAGATGGGCCGCGGGCTATGCGAAAAAACCAACTGTACAGAATCCATACGCAATCACAGTCGGGGCTTGCACGTTGGAGGGGGCAAGTCCGCATTGCTCGGCTGCGCTGTCGGAGTGCCCGCTATCACCGTACACTTTCCTGCCAGAGAAGACTCGTTTTCCCGCATGGATGCGGCGGCGAGCGTGTCGGCGCATCTCGATGCCGATGCGGCGACTGGCATGGACGAGCGCATGGCGAAGACCGGCAAATCCAATTGGCAGGCCCCGCGCGAAGGTTCATCCGCAGGCAACGACGCCGCATTTTCCTCAGCCGATCCGCGCGACGGGGCGGCGTCAGCCGGGGGTGGGTCCAATTCCCGCACCGCGCTGGAATCGACATTGAGAATGGCAGCCGCAGGCGATCAACGCGCCTGGCGGGTGCTCGTGGAAACCTACAGTTCCCGCGTGTTCGGCCTGATCCGTGCGCAGTGTGGGTCAACGGACCTTGCTGAGGAGATCACCCAGTCAGCCTTCTGCACCGTCGTCGCGAAGATCGGCGATTACACCGAGGTCGGCAAGTTCGAACAATGGCTCTTCCGCATTGCGATGAATCGCCTGCGGGACGAGATGCGCCGCCGCAAACGCCAGGCGCGTCCGGTCGAAGACGAAGCCTTGCATGCTTTCGCAGACACTGGCGGAAGCGTGGGCGCAGGGATCAGCGGCGGCGGTGGCGCGGGCAACCCGACTCGGAACGCCGCCGGCGCGAGCGATGATTTTTTCATGACCGGGCTGGCCGATCCCGAGCAATTGAAGGCTTTGCGCGCCGCGCTTGCGGACCTGCCCGACGCCGATCAACAGATCATCCACCTGCGTCACAGCGCGGGGCTGAGCTTCAAAGAGATCGCCGAGGTGCTGGAGCAGCCGCTCGGCACGGTGCTGGCGCGGCAGCATCGCGCGCTGAAAAAGCTGGCGGAAGTGCTCCGACCCGTGATGGGGCGCGGCTCCACTGTTGGGCCGGCCCGAAAAGCGTCCGGCGACGGAGGCGGTTCCGAGAAACCTGACGGGAGGTTGGGGGGCTTGAACGCCCAGCCTTCGGGACCATGACCGAGGCAGCTTCGCAGGCCTTTCCCGGCGTTTTCCTCGGTTTTTTTACACTGTCCGCAACGCAATCAAAGCACCACCTCCCGCGTTGAACCTCCTGAGCAAGAACATGGCCATTGACCGCAACAATCCCTTTCCATCCGATCACGATTGGACGATCGAGTCGCTTCCAGCTGAGTTCGGGTCGGAATCGATTGAAGTCGATCGCCTGATCGCGCACTCTGCCCGCGCTGAAGCGAGGCATGTGCCGGCCGGGCTTGCAGATCGGGTGTTCGAGATGTCGGTGAAATCGTTGCCGGACGCGAATGAAACACAACGCGAGTTGCGGCTCGTCGGCATTGAGGACGAGTCGGGTTTCCTGATAACACGTCGGCCGCGCATGTTTGCCGCCTGGGCGCGACTCGCGCTGGCGGCTTCTGTGCTGCTGGTGGCCGGGGTGACGATGTGGACGACTTGGCCCGCCACCCACATCACGCCCGTCGCCGGCAACCAGCGTGGCGTGACGCCGCAGGTGACCAGCGTCGCCCTGAATCTTGATGACCTCAACGACCTGAACGCCAGCAATCCCAGCGCGTTCGACAGTTACGAGAATGATTTCGCGTACCTGCTGGATGCGTCGGAAGTGCGTTCCTTCGATGATCTGAATGACGACCTTGTGCTGCTTGTGCAGCAACTGGAGATGTGAAGCATGCTTTCCCGCGTAACGCACATGGTGTTGCTTGTGGCGGTGGCGGTGTTAACGATCGCGCTAATGCAGGTTTCCCATCGTAGTGCTGTCCTCGCGCCATCGCCTGCGGCCGAGCCGAAGTCCGTTGATCTCATCGCGGACAATGACCTGCCCATGTTCGGCGCCGCGCTTGGGCCGTTCGATTCCGGCGACTTGGCCATCGAGCTCAGTGGCGCGCTGGCGATGACAGATGATTCGTCGATGCGCGATCCGCAGTCGGCCGGAGCGGGTTCCGATCGATCTCCTGGTCGTGGTCCGGGCGGCGACGGGCGCGAACATCGTAATTGGGGCGGAGGGGGCGGAGGTGGTGATGATCGTGGCCGCGGCGGGATGCCGAAGATCACCGAGGAAATCGCCGCGCGCTGCCTGGAAGTCGCCGCCGAGGTTGATGCTGAACTCGCCCAGCGACTGCTCGACGCCCGCAAGCGGAATCCCGACGAGTTCGAGCAGCAGATGCGCGCCGGCGGATTCGGCCGGCGTCTGCTCGCCCTGGCGCAGCTCAAGACGCACGATCCGCTGCTGTATCGGCAGAAGATCAGCGAACTCTCGCAGGCTGTGCAGATCGAGCGCACGGTCAAGCAGTTGCGGGCAGCGCGCGGCAAGCCCGACGCCAGCCCCGGCGAGATCGAAAGCCTTGAAGCGCAGCTGCGCACCCTGCTGCAGATCCAATTGGCGATGTCGATCAAGGCCCGCGGCGATCTGCTGTGCAAGTTCAATGATCGCGTGGCGGAATTGCAGAAGGAACTTGAGCGCGATGCGGCCAATTTCCAGAGCATCATCGACGCCCGCATGAAGGTGCTGGCGAGCGATCCACCCTCGGCGGTCCAGCCCAATCCAGCCGACGCCGAACCCGTGCCAGCTGTCCCTTCCGGTCAGGGCTGACGATGCACATCGCGCAGCGCGGTTACCATGCCGCGCGTGGTGAAGACTGCAACACGCTTGAGTCGCACGCGCACGCCCGGCCGAGTCTTGTCGTGGCTGGGCGGCATCATTGTCGCGCTCATGGTCGTAGCCTGTCTCGGCTCGCTTCCGTACGCGCTGGGTCGGGAAGCCGGCCAGACTGCACGGCGTTTTGAGCAGACTCGACCCGATTGCGTCATGCTTCCGCCGTGGTGGGCGAAGCACGCTGACGATGAAAAAGTTCAAGTTTCGACAGTCGCAAGTGCTGATGGACGCGAGCCGAAGCCCTGGATGGGCACCGATCGCCTCGGCCGCAGCCTCGTGATCCGCGTGCTGGCGGGCGGGGGCATTTCGCTGGCCGTCGGTTTCAGCGCGGCCCTGATGGCGGTGTGCATCGGCACGATGTACGGAGCCATCGCCGGTTGGTGCGGCGGGCGCATCGACGCGCTCATGATGCGCATCGTCGACATCCTCTTTGGTTTGCCAAACATCCTCCTGGTGGTGCTGCTCGCGGTGGCGGCGCGCGGCTTGATCGATCGCGCAGCCGACACCGGCTCGTCGGGGGTCAGGGGGGGTGTCATCGGATGGTTCTCGCCATGCCTTTCGTGGATGGGGCGACACGCGGAGATCGTCAACGTGGTGACGCTGCTGGTCGCCATCGGCGGCGTGAGCTGGCTGACGATGGCGCGCGTCATCCGCGGACAGGTGCTGAGCCTGAAGCAGCAGCCGTTCATGGAGGCCTGCCGGGCCATCGGCGTGCCGTTGCCGCGGCAGTTCACACGGCATCTATTGCCGAACCTGCTTGGGCCGATCATCGTGTACGCGACGCTGGCGGTCCCGACAGCGATCCTGAGCGAATCGTTCCTGAGTTTCCTGGGCATCGGCGTGCAGGAGCCTCTGCCAAGCTGGGGCAATCTCGCGGCGGCGGGCCTGAGCGAGATGAATGTCGTGCGCTCCCGCTGGTGGCTGCTGCTGTTCCCCTGCGCCGCGATCGCCATCACGCTGCTCGCGCTGAACTTCATGGGCGAAGGCCTGCGCGAGCGGTTTGATCCGAAGCGCGTCCGATGAGCATTGTCTTCGGCGCGACATGATTCGCACGTCTGTACCATTCGCGCATGATCGAAACGTCAGCGTTGCTGAAGATTCGCGATCTTTCGGTGTCATTCGCCGCGGCTGCCGGCGCGGCTTGCCGCGTGCGCGCAGTTGATGGCGTGAGCCTTTCGTTGCACCCCGCTCGAACGCTGGCGGTGGTGGGGGAATCGGGCAGCGGCAAGAGCGTGACCGCGCTGTCGATCCTCCGGCTGTTGCCTCCGCCTCCGCACGCGCTCCTCGAGCGCGGAGAAGTCATCTTTGAAGGACGCGATCTGCTCAAGCTTCCACAGCGTGAAATGCTGCGCGTGCGCGGCGGCGGCATCGCGATGATCTTCCAGGAGCCGATGACCTCGCTGAATCCGGTGCTCACCATCGGCGAGCAGATCATCGAAGCGATCATGCGGCATCATCGCGTGCTGCGGCGGGCGGCGAAGGAGATGGCCGGCGCCGCGCTGCGCGAAGTCGGCATCAACGATTCGCAGACGCGGTTGAACGCCTACCCGCATCAGTTCTCCGGCGGAATGCGACAGCGCGTCATGATCGCCATGGCCCTTGCGTGTCAGCCCAGGGTGCTGCTGGCCGATGAGCCGACCACTGCGCTGGATGTGACGATCGCCGCGCAAATTCTTGATCTCCTGCGGCGATTGCAGCGCGAGCGTGGTCTGGCGATCATGCTCGTCACGCACGACCTGGGCATTGTGCAGCATCGCGCCGATGACGTGTGCGTGATGTATCGCGGCCGCATCGTTGAAAGCGGCAGCGTGAAGGTTGTGCTCGAACAACCGATGCATCCGTATACGCGGGCCCTGCTTGAATGTCGGCCGCGATTGCGAAGCGGACGTCGTCTTGACAGACTGCGAACGCTCTCCGACGCGATGTCGGATCTGCGATCCGCGATCTTGCCCGGCGGCCTGAGACCCTGGTGGCCGGATGAAGGGGATAGCGATCATCGTGGTGTGCGCATGATGGAAGTCGGGCCGGGGCATTTTGTGGCATGCGTGCAGAGCGAGGCGTTCGCGGCATCGTGCTGACTCGCTCGCATTGCGCGATCTTTGGAATGAACCAATTCTTGACGTAAAGCCAGGGCGGTCCGGGATAAGATCGTTCGCATGGGCACCAGCGGCCGTCACATCTCACGACGCGAAGCGTTGAAAATCAGCGGGGCCGCTGCTGCCGCTCTCACCGCAGCCACTCCGCTGGCGTTGTCGCGCACCGCCCGAGCGATGCAAGCCGCGTCGTCGGCGTCGATTCCGCGAAACGTCATCTTCATGGTCGCCGACGGCATGAGTCCAGGCGTGCCTGCGCTGGCGGAGGGGTTCTCGCAAATCGTCCGGGGGAAAGGCACCAACTGGCGCGATCTCGCCGCGCGCGAGGACGTCGTCCGCGGCTACTTCGACATGGCGTCGCTGAATTCGCTGGTGACCGACTCGGCGGCGGCCTCATCGTCGTGGGGCTCTGGTTCGCGGATCTGCAACTGGGCGTTGAACACGCTGCCCGACGGCCGCGTGCTCACGCCGCTCGCGCCCCTTGCGAAACAGCGCGGCAAGCGCGTGGGGCTGGTGACGACGACGCGCGTCAGTCACGCGACCCCCGCGGGCTTCGCCGCCGCGGCGCCGCTGCGCGACCTTGAGGACGACATCGCGCCGCAATTCATCGATCGCGTGGATGTTCTCCTGGGCGGCGGCCGCATGTACTTCGATCCGACGCTGCGCAAGGACAAGCGCGATCTGCTCGGCGAGTATCAGGCGAAGGGCTGGGCGTTCATTGATTCGCGCGATGCGCTGCTGCGACAGCCGGCGAGCAGCGATCGATTGCTGGGCCTGTTCTGGAACGATCACCTGCCGTACACGATTGACCGCGATCGCGAGCCCGCGATGCAGCAGCGCGTGCCGACCCTGGCGGAGTTGACGCGCACGGCGCTGTCGAATCTGGCGACATCGAATGACGGATTTCTGCTGCAGGTGGAAGGCGGCCGTGTCGATCATGCCGCGCACGACAATGACGCGGCGAGCATGCTGCGCGATCAACTGGCCTTTGACGACGCCGTCGGCGCGGCGGTGGAGTTTGCGCGAGCACGCGGTGACACGCTCGTGATCATCACCACCGATCATGGCACGGGGAATCCCGGCCTCAGCGGCATGGGCGGCAAGTATCAAAAGAGCAACGCCGGGTTGGCCAGGCTGGCGGGATCAACTGCGTCGTTCGACGCCATCAACGCCCGGCTGGCCGCGCTACGGAAGAAGAGCGCGAGCGATCTTGAGGCTCCGGACATTGCGCACGTGGTGCTGGAAGGCACGGGCATTGAGATCAGCCCTCCCAGCGCGCGCACGCTGGCCAACGCGTTTGCGGGAAAAAAATCTGAATCGCCCGCTGACGTCTGCATGTTCCAGTCGAGTCTCGCGGGGCTGCTCGGTCAGGCGTTGTCCAACATCAGCGGCGTGACGTTCACCGGCATCGTGCATACCAGCGATTGGGCGTTGAGCCTCGCGCTTGGCCCCGGCAGCCAACGTTTCGGCGGAATGCATCTGAACACCGACGCTTTCGAAATCATCGCCGAGTTCTTCGGCATCGAGCACCGCAATCCGAGGATGACGCCCGAGGAGGCGATGCGATTCTCGCATGCGTCGTCGCGCAGTGTTTCGGAACATGCCGTGTGATTTCGGCATTCAAGATTCAGCGCATTTGCATCGGAAAATGGAATTCGGCGCGAAGGCGCCGGCACATCGTCACGCGTTGAGTTCGCGGCCGGTGTTCATGTCCACGATCTTCCAGGAGAACGCCTTGGCCAGGCGGAGGATGACCAGCCATGCGATTTCCTCCTCGACGACGGTCATGAGCATCTGCGAGACCGGGTCCTGGCCGGGCGGCATCTCGATGCGGATGCCCGGGCCGTAGAGCACGTCGTCGGTCGAGCCGTCGGGCGCGGTGTTGTAACGCGCGAGTTCGGAGATGATGTCCTTGCGGCGGCCGATCGCCCCGAGGCTCGCGCCTGTCGATGAGGCCGGCTGACGCGAGAGGATGACGTACTGGGTCGCCACGGGGTGAGAACTGTACAGGGGGAATTCAGTGGCCGGAAGGGGCGGCCTTCTTTCCCACGCCTCCCGCGTTGCCCCCTGCATTTCGCTGCTCCAGCAGTTTGACGATCGTGTCCACCAATCGCTGCAGCGAGACGGGCTTGTTCATGTACGCATGCACGCCGAGGTCCTGTGCATACACCTGATGGCGTTTGCCCTGGTTGGCGGTGACCATCACCACCACCGGCGGCGCGTCCATCTCGCGGATCTTCTCCATCACCACGAAGCCCGAGGCCTTGGGCAGCATCATGTCAAGGACGACGGCGTCGGGCTGCGATGTCTGACAGGCGAGCACAGCCGCGCTGCCGTCCGCCGCCTTGGAGGTGATTGCGCCCTCGGCCCGCATCGCGAGATCGATGGATGAGAGAATGTCTTCGTCGTCATCGACGATCAGGATGTTCTTGTTCTGCAGACGGGGAGTGGACATGAAGTTGCTTTCGGCGCGCGGCGGTCAGCCGTTCGAGACGAGTAGTGTATCCGGACGGTCAGCTGCGATGGTATTGATCTTCAGGCGATCGTCGCCGACGGCTCATCGCACTCGGGATTCGCATGGAGTTCCTGCCTGACTTTCCTGATCTCGGCATCGCAATTCCCGATGATCCAGTCGCGTTCAGCCTGGGTCATCCACGGCAAGCGCTCGATCTTGGCGATCAGTTTCGACGGCATGTCGTGGCCGTCGCGGATGAATTTCGGCCGGCTCTTCCAGCGCCGGTGGATCCACAGGTACTGCTCGGGCGCGGCGCGAACGGTGTTCTCAATTGCGCGCGTGTATCGCGCGGTGATGTAGAACAGCGGGTCGGGCTGATCGGCCCATTCCTCCGGTCGAATCAGGTCAGCGAAATGCAGCTTGTATTCGAAGCGGTCATTCATGCGCAACGCGCCGCCGGCGACGATTGGAACGTTGTATCGCATCGCCAGCAGCCCGATGGACTTGTATGCCGACGCGAAGCGGCCGAAGAACGGGACGAAGAGCCCCTGGTCGCCGGCGTTCTGGTCGGCGATGAATCCGAGGCGGCCGCGGTTGCGAAGCGTGTCCTGCAGAATCGGCGTCGCGCCCCACTTGGTGACGATGGTCATTCCCCGGGCTTCGCGGATGCCCAGCAGCCAGTCATTGATGAGCGGATTGTCGAGCGGGCGGGCCAGCGCGACGAGCGGGTAGCCGATGGCCGCAAGCACGCAGCCAAGCAGTTCCCAGTTGCCGCAGTGTCCGGTGCAGAAGATCGCGGGCTCGCCCTTGAGCAGAAGGTCCAAGACGCCGCTCACGTCTCCGACGCGCACGTACTTGCTCCACGATGTCGGAGAGATCAATCGAGGAGCGATGAGCGATTCGACCATGAACACCTGGAACATGTGCCGAATCGATTCGAACGCAGTCCGCTCGATGCGCTCGTCCGGCCAATCGGGGAAGCTCGCGCGGAGATTCTCAGCGGCACGCGCGCAGCGCTTGGGCGTGAGCGTGCCGAAGATCGACCCGACAAGCCCGGCCGTCTGAAGATTCTGATTGACGTCAAAGCACTGGATGAACCCCGCCATCGTGCGGACGGCGAAATACTGAGTCCAATTGACGATGGCGGAATTTGAGCGGGCCACGGGTCAAGCATAACCACGCGCAACCGGAGAGGCAGTTCGGCATCGCGATCGCACTACGCGAAAAAGCACAACCGGCCGACTTGTCGTCGACCGGTTGATGTCTTGTTCGATCAAACAGGTTTTCAGCGTTCCACGAACCCTGTGAGGATGAAGAATCGGTTCGCGTTGAGCACCGGGATCTGCGAATCCTGCGCCTGCTTGAACAGGCGGTTGTACAGGTCGTAAGCCTCCTTGCGCTTGATCCAGTCGTTGATCAGTGCCTGCGGAGCGTCAGCGGGCGGCGGAGGCGGGTTGGGCGGCTGGGCGCCGAGCACGAGGAAGTCGAGGTCGCCCGGCAACGAGTCGCCGCTGACCACGGTGCCGCCCCATTGCATCACGAGGCTGCGGAGGTATTCGGCCTCGGTTTCCGTGGGCTTGCCGTCGCCATCGACATCGTACTTGCCGTGAACGAGGAACTTGTACGTCTGTGCGGGGTCGTAGACCGCGTTGGCGACAACGTCTCCGCGGATCACAGGCTGGCCGGGCGACGAGCGCGTCACCTTCGCGACGCTGGTGGCGTCGTTGACCTTCACGACCTGCAGGCTGGCCTTGCCACGGGGAACTTCGCCAGTCTGCGGATTCACGCGAATCATGCTCGAGTCGGCATAGACCTCAAAGGTCATGCCCAGCACGATCTTGTCCTTCTTGCCCTTGTCAAGGAAGATCTGATCGGAACCAGAAGGCACGTCGATGATTCGGGCATCGACCTGCATGGCGGGGTTCTGCGCGCGAATCTGGGACTCGGCGCGGATCTTCTCATATTGATCAATGCGGCCCACAAGCACCTGGTTCTCGCGGCTGAGGTTGTCGACTTCGTCCTCCAGCTGCCGCTTGGTCGCCTCGTACTGGTTGCGAAGCGTGTCCTTGGCCTTGTTCAATTCATCGATCGCGGCTTCCAGGCGCTTGCGGTAATCCTCAGCCGCGTCCCGGTAGCTGGCGATTTGCGTATTGAAGCCGGCCACTTCGGTCGCGTGGGCCTCGTCCGCCTGCTTCATCTGCGCTTCCTTCTCAGCGATCTGCGCATTGGCAGAGGCGAGCTGCGTCTTGAGCGCCTCGCCTTCGCTGCGGGCTGCGTTCAGGTTCGCGCTGAGCGCCTGCATGCCGCTGCGAAGCGTGTCGGTGTCCTTCAGATTGAAGCGGGAGAATTCCTGCTTGACAGCGTCCATGTTCGCATTCGGCTGCGCGCCGATGAAGTTGAGCAGTTCCTCGTTGCGCTGATTGAGATACTGCGCGACGGTGATGTTGCCCTTCGCCGACGCCTCGAAGTTTTTGTACTGGTCGGCGTTGCGCTGGCTGGGTGAGACGTATTTCGCGAGCGCCTGATCGGCAGCGGCGCGGGCTTCGCTTTCCTTGGTCTTGCCCGCGTAGAACACGATCGTCAGCACCAGGAGGAACACCGTGGTGAGCACGAAGACGACGAGGGACACAATCACGCCGGTACCGGCGCCAGTGCGAACGGCCATGAGTTCTCTCCGACCAAATCAGGCCCGCG
>CAZCGB010000028.1:0-11938 GCA_964498045.1 uncultured Isosphaeraceae bacterium | reverse complement strand
TCGGCAACGTCGCCGCACGGCGAAAAACCGAGCCACGCAAACTCAACTCCATCATTCGCGGAGAACTCGACTGGATCGTCATGAAGGCGCTGGAGAAGGACCGACAGAGACGATACGCCACCGCAAGCGAATTCGCCGCTGACATCCGGCGTTACATCGACCACGAGCCGGTGGTCGCCTCGTCTCCGTCGATGGGGTACCTGGTGCGCAAATTCGTGCAGCGCAACCGCGCAGCCGTGACCACCGCCGCGCTGCTTTTCGCCATGCTCGTGCTCGCCGTCGCAGGAACCACTTGGGGCCTGGTGCAGGCGAAGAAGCAGGAACGGGCCGCTCTCGCCGCCGCCGCCGCGGAGAGAGAGGCGAAGGAACAGGCGAACACGCGCGAAGCGGAAACCCGGGCGGTGCTGGACTTCGTCGAGAACAAGGTCTTCGCCGCCGCTCGCCCGATCGGCGTGGAAGGCGGCTTGGGTTTCGACGTGCGACTCGCCGACGCTGTCGAGGCGGCCCTGCCCTTCCTGCAGAGCAGCTTCATCGATCAACCGCTGATCGAAGCCCGCCTGCGAATGACCATGGGCAAGTCATCCGAGTTCCTGGGCAAGCCCAGCGTCGCCGAGCAGCAGTGGCGCCGCGCCCGTGAGATCTATGCTGTCCAGCTTGGGCCCGATCATCCTGAGACGCTGGCATGCACCGATGCGCTCGCGACGGCGTGTGGCGAGCAGGGCAAATACGACGACTCGAAGGCGTTCTTCATCCAGGCGATTGACGGCCGTCGCCGCATGCTCGGCAATGATCACCCCGATACGCTTGCCTCCATTTTCAACCTGGGAACGCTCTGGTACTACACGGGCGACTACGACCAGGCCGACAAGTGCTACAGCGAAGCGCTGGACGGGCGAAGACGAATACTCGGCCCTGATCATCCCGATACGCTGCAGTCGATTCGCGCACTGGCCTTGCTGCGACTGACGCAAGGGCGTTTGTCTGAATCCGAGACGCTCGCGCGCGAAGCCGCCGAAACCTGCCGCCGCAAGTTCGGCCCCGACCATCCCGACACGTTGAAATCTCTCGCCAGTCTCTCCAACGCGCTGAAGTGGCAGGGCAAATACGTCGAGTGCGAAGCCGTCGATCGCGGTGTGCTGGAGAGCCAGCGCCGTCAACTGGGCGAGGATCATCCGACGACGCTGATCGCCAAGTGCAATCTGGCGGAGACATTGCGGAGTCTTCGGAGGTACCCCGAAGCCGAGGTTCTGCTGCGCGAGGCGATCGATGCGCAGACGAGCCGTCTGGGCCCTGATCATCCCGACACGCTGATCTCCATCAGCCGCATGGGCGTGCCGCTGTTCGACATGGAGCGATATGGCGAGGCGGAGACGTACTATCGCCAGACGCTGGACGGCCGTCGGCGGCGCCTGGGCGATGAGCATTCGCAGACGCTGGTGGCGATCAACAACATGGGGTTTCTGCTGCAGCGGTTGGGGCGCTTGGATGAGGCTGCGGCGTTGTACCGCGAGGCGTACGAATGCAATCTCCGCGCACGCGGCGCGGATCATCCCGACACGTTGAGCAATCAGAACAACATCGGTCTGCTGCTGCTCGCGCAAGGCAAACTCGATGAAGCGGAGGCCGCGCTTCGGAATGCGCTGGCTGGACGCCGCCGCACGCTGGGGGACTACCACCCGGACACGCAGGCTTCGCTGCAGAACCTGGCAGTGGTGTTGATGCGGCTGGAACAGAACGCCGAGGCGGAGAAGCTGCTGCGCGAATGCTGGGAGCTTCGACTGAAGACGTTGCCCGAAGGCGATGCGCGCATCGCAGAGGCCCAGAGCCTGCTGGGCAGCGCGTTGGCGAAGCAGGGTCGGTTCAGCGACGCTGAACCGCTGCTGCTGGAGGCCTATGAGCGAATGACGCCGTCGTCAACGACGAAATCCACTGGCGACGCGGTGCAACGGATCGTCGATCTGTACGACGCATGGGACAAATCCGAGCCGGGCAAGGGACACGACGCACAGCGCGCGGAGTGGAACAAGAGACTCCAAGCGACGCAGCAACCAGCCACCGCGCCCGCGGCGAGCCAACCATGACCACGTCGCCATCCTGTTCAACAAGCGCATCGCTGCGCGACCAATCCGCTTACTTTTCGGGTTGCGTCGCCGGCGCGCTCTCTGGCGGCCTTGGTCTTGGTCGCGGGCGCGCCGGCCGTGATGCGGGCTGACTCGCGGGCTGGCTGGCGGCGCCGTCGGGCTGGCTGGCGGCGGCCTCCTCGTCGGCGGAGAAACTCAGAAAGGGAATCGTCGAGTCGATGTTCTCAATGGTCTTGCGCAACGAAGCGAGATGCGCATCCAATGCCTTGAGCGACGCGTCGATGGTCGTGAGCAGTTCGAGTTTCACCCCGGTCTCGACCAGTTGATGGTTCACATCCGTCAGCTGCTGGCCGACCGTCGCCAATTGCTCATTAGTCTTCTGCAGGGCTTGGAGGTCGGAGCGCACGCCATCGAGCAGCTGGTTGGTCGCAGCCAGCGAATCGTCAGCCCGTGCCAGGGATTGGTTGGCCTTGATGAGCTCGTTGCGGATCTCCTGCGCGATGCAGCCCGGCATGCAGAAGGCCCAACATGCAACCAGCGCCAGTGACGCCGACCGTGTGACTGACCGCATGGAAATACCCCGAACTCGTGTGAAGTTCATTGTTGCACCTGAGAAGGAAGACTCGACCCGAGCCGGTCTGCCCATCGTACCTGATGCTGCTTCGGTGCGTGCATCGGCGTTCCGCTAGGATGCGAACATCATGGCGAGCGTCGTCTTCTATTTCCAGGTTCATCAGCCGTTCCGGTTGCGCAAGTACTCGGTCTTCGACAGCGATCCGTTCGTCTTCGGAAACGACGCGAACAAGGCCATCTGCGAGAAGGTCGCTAACAAGTGCTATCGCCCGGCCACGGCGAAGATTCTTGACCTCGTGCGCCGCCACGAAGGCCGCTTTCGCGTCTCATACTCCATCTCCGGCACCGCGCTCGAGCAGTTCGCATTGTGGTGTCCCGACGTCCTTGAGATGTTCCAGCAGCTGGCCGCAAGCGGCGCCTGCGAGTTCCTGGGCGAGACGTCGCACCACTCGCTCTCGTTTCTCTTCTCACGCGAGGAGTTCAGCGAGCAGGTGCAGATGCATGATGAGCAGATCCGCGCGCACTTCAACCAGTCTCCCAAGGTCTTCCGCAACACCGAGCTCAACTACAGCAACGACGTTGCGACTCACATCGCCGCGCTCGGCCGATACAAGGCCGTCATCTGCGAAGGCGTCGATCGACTGCTGGGTTATCGCTCGCCGAACTATCTGTACGTTCCGCCGGGCATCGCAAAATCAGGCGGCGACCTCTCCCGCGCCCGCGTCAAGCTCCTGTTGAAGAACTACCGCCTTTCTGATGACATCGCCTTCCGGTTCGGCGACCGCAACTGGTCCGAGTGGCCCCTTCGCGCTGAGACATTCGCCAAGTGGGTCAACGCCATCAACGGCAACGGCCACGTGTGCAATCTCTTCATGGATTACGAAACCCTTGGCGAGCACCAGTGGGCAGAGACCGGCATCTTCCAGTTCCTCGACGCGCTTCCTGAGAAGGTCTTCGACGTCAACCCCGGCCAGAACGACTTTCTCACGCCCACCCAGGCCGTCGACAAGTACGCACCCGTCGGCGAATACAACGTGCCGTATATGACCAGCTGGGCTGACACCGAGCGCGACCTTTCCGCCTGGCTGGGCAACGCGATGCAGGAGAACGCCGCGGCCGAACTTTATCGCATCGAGCCGGCCGTCAAAGCCCGCCACGCCGCCGGCGACGAGTACATCCTTGAAGACTGGCGGAAACTCACGACCTCCGACCACCTTTATTACATGTCCACGAAATACTGGGCTGACGGTGACGTGCACAAGTATTTCTCGCCATACGACTCGCCGTATGACGCGTACATCAATTTCATGAACGTGCTGGACAACATCCGCACGCGCGCTGGGGAATAGCGGCAACGACAGTCGTGGACACGCGCCTGCCCGACACCACGCCCTGTTTGCGATGCATCGCCACCATAGTTCGAGTTTCGTAGGATTCTCGATCACTGTGGCAGGGCATTCACGGGCCAGCCGTCGACGACGGAGAGTATTGCTCCTCGCGGCCATTCTCTGCCCTCTCCAAGCCGGCGTAACCCCGCAGCGCCCGGCGTCGGCCAGCCCTGATCTGCCTTGACGGTCACCCCTTGTATGGCCACAATGGTTCGAGTTTCGTAGGAATCTTGCTCATACTCACGCGTGCCGTCAGATGAAGCCATCATCCACCATGAGCCGCCCTCGCAGCACCAACAGCGTCTTCCGAGCCATCGCCGACCCCACGCGCCGCCACATGCTCGACCTGCTTGAGAAGGGCGACCGCACCGTAGGCGACCTCGTCGCGCCACTCCGTCTGCGCAAGAACACCGCTTCATTCCATCTCGCGGTGCTCATCGGCGCCGGCCTTGTCCGTCAGCGGCGTCGCGGCCGCAACCTCATGTGCTCGCTCGACAACCGCACCTTGCGTGTCGTCCAGGCGTGGCTGGCCAAGTACCGCGCATGAAACCGGCCGCGTGGGGCATATCTGTTTGACGGTCTGACTCGCGAAGTCTCCTCCGGCGGTATTGTCGCATCACCACAATAGTTCGAGTTTCGTAGGAATCTCGTTCTGCTCGCTGCGCAAGAGTCTCCCGTTGCTCGATTCGCAGTTCCCAATGCACCATCCTCGCCCATCGCCGCCCGCCCATCCCGCACCCCCCATCCCATCACTCACCCAATGCCCGCACCACGGCCGTCACTGCCTCGGCGTGACGAATGCATCTCCAAAATAGTTCAAGTTTCATAGGAATCTCGATTATGGCGACGCGCTGATGCGCTTTTCGCCCAAGCGCGCGGGAATGACGTGTTGACGTCGGTCTGATCAGGCGGCGGTGACGGGCTGGGCCTCGGCAAGCCGCTTGCGCGCCAATCGCACGAACTCGGCCTGCCGCTCAATGCCGAAATACTGCCGACCAAGCTTCTTCGCCGCAAGCGCGGTCGTGCCCGCGCCGAGGAATGGGTCGAGGACGAGATCGCCTTCGCGCGTGAACAGGCGGATGAACCATGACGGAAGTTCGATGGGGAACGCCGCGCTGTGGTTCTTGTTGCCGCACTCGGTGGCAATGTGCAAGACGTTCGTGGGGTATGCGAGTTCGCGGCCGACCCAGTTGGAGATGTTCTTGCCGAAGCCGCTTTTGACGCGCGAGTCGTCGCGCCGCTTGTCGGTCGAGCTCAGTTTGCGCAGGCGCGCGTGCCTCCAGTCTCCCATGGGCACGCGAACGGCGTCCTGGTACATGGCGAAATCGCGCTGCTTGGTGAAATGCAGGCAGCGTTCCCACGCGTCGCGGAAACGGTTGGGCCACTTGCCGGGGTGGCAGTTACGCTTGTGCCAGATGTATTCTTCGGTCCACAGCCACCCGAGTTCGCGCATCTTCATGATCAATTCGAGCACGTAGGTGTGCCGCTCGCCTTCGACAACGCGTTCCTTGATGTTGAGCACAAGCGAGCCTGTTGGCCTGGTGACGCGCAGCAGATGTACTCCGACGGACGTGAACCACTCGACGTAGTCATCGGGCGCGACACCGCCATAGGTGTGCTTTCGCTGGTCGGCGTAGGGCGGCGAAGTAACGGTGAGATCAACGCAGCCATCGGGCATGGCGGCGAGCTTTGTGCGGCAGTCGCCGTGGGTGATCGAGTTGCGCCAATCCGTGGCGTGCGAGCGCGAATCCATGCGTCGGAGTGTACTTGCAGCGGTCCGGGCACGCGATAAGCGGAAACCGGACGTTGGCTGCGTCGTTTGCGGCACCGGCCTGCGAATATGATGGCGCCGTGGGTCGTGCGGCGCCGCCGGACTGACAACGCCTCGGCAGAGCCGCCCCCCCTGCTCTCCCGTCCGCCGTTTCGCTCTTTGTTCGGCACTTGTTTCTTCGCTCGCGCCGCCAACATTCGGCCATCGATGCCTCGACCAATTCGCCTTCAACTTCCTCATCGGGGCTTCACGTTGCTGGAAGTCATCATCGCGCTGGTGCTGATCGCGGTACTGCTGTCGATCCTGCTGCCGGCGCTGTCGACGGCCCGGGTGGCGTCGCATCGCGATCATTGCGCCGACAACCTGCGCGTGTTGGGCGAAGCGTGGCAGTCGTACCTGGCCGAGCACGACAGAGAGTTTCCGTACGTGCCGCTGCAGCCTGCGTGGTTGTACGGCGGCATGCGCTTCTCGCGCGTGGATGGCACGGCTTTTCCGGACTTCAACCGTCCGCTCTCGCCCTACCTGCATCTGTTCCGCACACGCGATTATGCTGAGGTCGGCACCTGTTGTCCGGCTGATCGAGGCATTTCGGCGGCGGCGGCGGCGGCGGGCACGGGCGATCGCACAGCCTTCGAGAGCTTCGGCACCAGTTACCGCGCCAACGCGCCGTTGATGGATGCGCGGGCGGCGGGATTGACGGACGAGTCACGCGGCATGCGCCGATCAGAGATTCGCGCGTTTCCCGCTGCACTTGTCCTGTGCGGCGATGCGGTGTGGTACGAGGTCGCCGAGTCCACCGGCCGCCACGCCGACTGGCATGGGGTGACCAATGCAGGCAACATATTGTTCCTTGATGGATCGGTGCGCTTCATGACGGTGACGCCCAAGGGTGTGCGCGGGCCAATGATGTTCGATCCGCTGACGATTCGCGGCATGCCGACGACGCTGCCGGACATTGAGCACGAGGCGCAGCCGGCATCGGCGCCGGATGTTTCGCGGCCGTAGCCCGGCACCGGCGTCCGAGAACACGCCCGTACACAACCCTCGTTCGCCCGCACAGACCTTCAGTTCCGCCCGCATTGCGCCGATGCACCAGACGATCGACGCGCGGACCGTTTCGCGCCGGCCGCGATGCGCCGGGTGGAACGCAAGCGACGATCGTCGGGCAGGCGGCCGGTGCCGCAGCGCACGGAGGCGGATTTCAGACATGGACAAAGCGAGTCTCATCGGCATCATCATCGGCCTGGTGTGCCTGGGCATCGTTTTCTATGAGGTGTCTCACGGACACTTCATGATGTTTTATTCTCTGGAAGGCGTGCTGATGGTCGGAGGCGGCTCGATCAGCGTGTGCTTCATGGGCCTGCCCATGGACAAGCTGAAGTCGGTGCCCGGCTACATCCGCCGCTTCCTTTTCAACAAGGGCCGCAATCCCGTGGAAGTCGTGCAGACGATGGCGGCGCTGGGCGAGAAGGCCCGCCGCGACGGGATCCTGGCGCTTGAGCCCGAAATCGAGAAGCTGCAGGCGACCGATCCGTTCCTCGCTTCGGGCCTGCGCATGGCCGTCGATGGCGTTGATCCGTCGGGGATCGAAGCCACTTTGCGCATGGAAGTGGCCGCCATGCAGGAACGGCACAAGGCCGGCAAGAAGTTCTTCGATCTGATCAAACTTTATGGTCCTGGTTGGGGACTGGTGGGCACGCTCGTCGGCCAGGTCGGCATGTTCGGCAACCTCGCCACAGCCGACATCGGCACAATGGGTCACATGCTCGCCGTCGCCGTCGCCGCGACGATGTACGGCGCGATCATCTCCAACGCTATCGCCGGTCCGATCGGCGACAAGCTCGCGATGCGCTCGAGCGAGGAGATCCTCAGCCGCGAGATGATGCTGCAGGGCATTCTTTCGATCCAGGCGGGCGACAACCCGCGCGTCACGCTGGACCGCATGATGGCCTTCATTCCGACCGTGGCGCGCTCGAAACTGAAGATCGCCGCGTAAGGCAGTCGCCGAATCGCCCAAAAAGCTGAAACGTCAAAACGAACAAACAAGAATTGCATTGAGATGTTGGCTGGTCCGCATTCCTCTTGAAACGCTGATGATCGAAACGATTTTGACGTTTCGGCGTTTCGACTTTTCGACGTTTACCTCCCATGTCCGACGCGCACGACAAGGCAGCTGAATCACATGACGCCGGCGAAAAGCATGGCGGCGGCGGTCACGGCGGCGGCGGCGGACACGGCGGCGGTCATGAAGAAGGTCACGAAGGCGCGCCGGAGTGGCTGATTTCCTTTGCCGACAACGTCGCGCTCATGATGGGCTTCTTCGTGGTGCTGCTGTGCATGAACATGGCCAAGGAATCCGTCGGCGGAGGGGGAAGCAAGGGCGAAACCGGCACCGCGGCGGCCGAGTCGACCGCTCAGCAGGACTCCATGCTCGACTTCGCGATCGCCATGCGCGAAGCGTTCAACAATCCGGTGTCCATCGACTCAAGCAATCCCGCGGATGCTGCCCTCATCGCCCGCCTCAAGCAGCGCGCGGGCAAGAGCGAATCGCGCGTCAGCGGCGTCGAAGGCCACGAACAGGATGTGCAGTCGATCCGACCCAGCGAGTACTACGCCGTCAGCGGCTCGGTCGCGTTCGGCGAGAATTCCAGCGAACTCACGCCCACAGGCCTCGCCACCGTGCGCGAAATCGCCGGCCGGCTGCGCGGGATGAATCTCGTGGTTGAAGTGCGCGGGCACGTGAGTTCCGTCGAAGCCTCACGCGGTCCGGAGGCGTCGATGAAACTCTCGTCCGACCGCGCATTGGTCGTCGCGCGGGCGCTCGCCGCCAACGGCGTCGACTGGTGGCAGATGCGGCTGGTGCTCAGCGCCGACCATGACCGCGTCGCGGCGTTCCCCGCCTCCAAGGAAGATGATCGCGCCAACGCCCGCGTCGAGATCATCCTCACCGACCAGGTCGTGCCCGACAAGATTCGCACGCAGAACGGCGACAAGACCGCGGCGGTGACGACGAACACCGGCGAATGACCCGGCCAGCCCGATCATGTCGCCTGTCTGATTGCATTGCTCTTGATCAGGCACCACGCGGCCCGGCCCGGCTGAAGCTGCAGCGACTGCACCGCACGCTGCGTCAATTCCGCCAGCATCGGGACGCCCACATCGACCTCCACGATCACCCCGGCGGAGTGCGGCATCAGCCTCCTGATTTCGCCTCGCAGCTGATTCTGGATGGACACGCCCTGCACATGCTGCAGCGCGATGGCGACATCGGAAGCGCGGATGACCACATCGATCGAATCGCCCGCCGCGATCGGCGCGTGCAACGCCGCATGCACTACGGGCGCTGTCGGTGATTCGCCTGCTTCGGGATCGGCAAGGCGATTGAGCGAAAGACTCATCGTGCTGTCGGCGGCCGAGCCCTGCAGGCGATTCGCGCGATACACATTGACCAGCCCGCCGTCGCGCAGCGCGCTGATCGCGGGATGAGAGAACGCCAGTTCGCCGAACGCGCCGTGCGCGACGACGCGGCCGGCTTCCAGCAGCAGCAGGTGATCAGTGATCTGCAGAATCTCCGTCAGGTCGTGGCTGACGTACAGCACCGGGATCCGCGTCACGTCGCGCACCTTCGCGAGATACGGCAGGATCTGGCGCTTGAGGCCCGCATCCAGCGACGACAGCGGCTCGTCCAACAGCAGGAGGCGCGGCTCGGATTTCAAGGCGCGGCAGAGCGCGACGCGCTGCCGCTCGCCGCCGGACAAGGTCGAGATGCTGCGGGACAGCAATTCGCTGAGCCCGAGCAGAACCACCAGTTCATCCTGTTCCATCGCGGTGAGCCGGGGTCTCACGTCTTTCGGACGGCGATGGCCGTACCCGATGTTCGCTGCCACGTTCATGTGCGGAAAGAGTCGATCGTCCTGGAACATCACGCCGAAGCGCCGCTTGTGTGGCGGCACGTTGATGCGCTTCGCCGAGTCGAACAGCGTTTCGCCCGCGAGCTCGATGCGACCGGAGTCAGGCGTCGTCAAACCCGCAATCATGTCGATCAGCGTTGACTTGCCGGCTCCGGAGGGGCCGAACACGCCGTTGACGCGCGAGGTCTGATCGAATACGAGGTCGAGGACGAAGTCGCCGCGGCGAAGTTGCACGTTGATCTTCAGCATGGCGGAGGATTCGTCAGCGCGGTTCGATCCTGCGGCGCATCCTGCGCGCGAGGGCTTCAGACGCGATGAGCGCGGCCAGCGACATCGCGATGGAGACGATGACCATGCGCAACGCGGCGTCGCCGCCGCCGACCTGCTGCATCGACGTGAAGATCGCCACCGGCAGGGTGCGGGTTTCCCCGGCGATGTTGCCCGCGAAGGTGATGGTCGCGCCGAATTCGCCAAGGCTGCGCGCGAACGCCAGCACCGCGCCGGCGAGCACGCCCGGCATCGCCAGGGGCAGCGTGATCGTCAGGAAGACGCGCCATGGCGAAGAACCCAGCGTTCTCGCCGCCTGCTCCAGCTTTCGATCCACCAGTTCCATCGCCAAGCGCACGCTGCGCACCAGCAATGGAAAGCCCATCACCGCCGCGGCAAGCATCGCCGCCTTCCATGTGAAGGCGATGTCCAGACCTATTTTGTCGTGCAGGAGGCGGCCGATCCAGCCGCGCCTGCCGAGCAGAATCAGCAGCAGATAGCCGGTGACCACCGGAGGCATGACCAGCGGCAGATGCACGAGCGCGTCGAAAGCGGACTTGCCGAAAAAAGACTTTCGCGCCAGCAGCCAGCCGCTCGCTACGCCGGGGACGAGCATGAGCGCCAGGCCGATGATGGAGACGCGCAGGCTCAGCCACAGGGCAGTCCATTCATCGGAGGTCAGCGAGATCCACGAAGGCATCAGGCGTATTGGAACCGATCAGCGCTCGCCTGTCAGCACGGTGAATCCAGCGCCATCGAAGATGCTGCGCATCGCATCCGATTGCAGAAACGCGAAAAACTCAACTGCTCCTGGAGAAGCTTTCGTCGTCAACGCGATCGGGTACCGAATCGGATCGTGGCTCTCCACTGGGAATGTCGCGATGGTCGAAACGCCCTTCGCCGCTTTGGCGTCCGTGGAATACACGACGCCCGCCTCGGCCTCACCGCTTTCGACCAGCCGCAGCGCCGCCCGGACATCCTGGGCTGCGATGATGCGCAGCTGGACTTCACTCCACCATCCCAGCCATTCCAACGACTGTTTCGCATACCGGCCGGCGGGAACATGCGATGGATCAGCCAGCGCGAATCGCGCCTTTGCCGGCAATACCGCGGCAAAGTCGAATCCTCTTTCCATCTTGACCTCGAACGCTCCATCCGCCGGCGCGATCAGGACCAGCTGATTGCCCAGCAGGTTCGTGCGTGACTTCGCGTCGATGGCGCTCGACTTCTCGACTTCGTCCATCCATTTTTCGTCGGCTGAAAGGAATACGTCAGCCGGCGCGCCGGCGATGATCTGCTTAGCAAGCGTGGAAGACGAATCGAAACTGCATTTCACCTCCACACCTGTCCTGGCCTTGAACATGGCGGCGGCCTGGTTCATCACATCCACGGTGCTGGCGGCGGCGAAGAGCGTGACCGATGCGCCCGAGGAAGCTGCCCGTGACGCTGCTGGCGATTGTTCCTTGCATGCTGCAAAGAGCATCATCATCGCACACAGTGCAACGAAGCTCAACACATGCGCAGACCTCGCGCAGACTCGTGCTCGCGGTTGCGCGCCGCCGCGCACGGCAAAGTTCGAATCGCCTCCATTGGTGTTCATCAGCGGTTTCCGTCGACGCGTTCACATCGCTTCAAGTGCGCGCACGCCCAGCAGCTTCGGCGGCGTGATCGGCCGATCGCCCGCGCCGGTCTTCACCGCGCCGAGTTTCTTGACCACATCCATGCCTTCAACCACTTGGCCGAAGCCGGTGTACTGGTTGTCGAGGTGCTGGCACTTCTCGCGCGTGAGGCAGATGAAGAACTGGCTGCCCGCCGAGTCGGGATGGTTCGAGCGCGCCATCGACAGCGTGCCAGGCACGTGCGGCTTCTTGTTGAATTCCGCTTTGACGGTCCAGCCAGGCCCGCCGGTGCCCGATCCCTGCGGGCAGCCGCCCTGGATGACGAAGC
>CAZCGB010000027.1:0-12076 GCA_964498045.1 uncultured Isosphaeraceae bacterium | reverse complement strand
GCAGACTTCCGACAACCGCACCGCGCTGCAGATCAGCAAATTGGGTGAGCGACTGCTGTGGATGGGATCGAGCGGCGAGCAGTGGTGGCTCTTCGACTTGATGAACAAGGATGAACGCGTGCTGATCGTGGGCACGCACGAAGACTTGGGTGATCGTTTCGGCGCAATTGGCGTGAAGCCGCTGGGATTGCTGGATTTGCTGGGCCTTTCGCCCATCGATTGCGTGACCGACGCCAACCAACCAGTGACTGCCAACAATGACTTGCACGCCTTCATGCTTGACGCGAAAGGCCGCGGCGGGAGGTTGCGCATCGCGTTTGATCAATCCACGCTTCTGCCCAAGCGAATCGAATTGCTGGATGCAACGGGCGCGGTGGCGGCCGCAAGCACTCTTTCACGCTATGCGTCTGTAGATGTGCCTGGCATGGCGATCATGGCTCTGCCGAAGCTGCCGCTGACCATCGACATCCACCGCGAGCAGGCGGTTGGAAGCTCGATGGCCGGTGACGCCAAGATCGCGCTGAATGAAACCGTTGGCGAGATCAAGGAGAAAGCAGCTTCGCAGATATTTGATCTCGATCGGTTGACCGCAGCGATGCGTCCGGACCGTGTGGAGAGGCTGGAGCAGGTCGCCTCGCCTTGAGTCTTGGTTGAGACCGCACCGAAGCTGGCTGTGCACGAAGAGGGCGATATCATCGCCGCATGCGATTGCGTTGGCACCAGCGGAGACTGAGAGGCGGGTGTTGTTGGTGCGCTATGGCCATCATTGCCGCGATCATGGTGTCCGCTGCGAGTTCGGTGGCGGCGGGCGATGACCTGCGAGGGGCATCCTCGGGCAGTCATCTTTGGCTCGCGCTAGACCCGCGTGGCCAGAGCACGGCCAGCGAATTAGCGCACCATCCCGCCGATGAGGCTGCGTGGCAGTTCCGCACGCAGCATTCCATGACGCAGACCCCGGCGGCGATGGCGGCATGGAATGATGAGGTGTGGCTGGTGAATCCGCCGCGCACGACGGCCAGCGGCTACAAGCGCGAGGTGTACTCGGCAAAGGTTCAACTCAACGCCGCCACCGGTCTGTACTTCACCACGCCGATCGGGCGACTGGAGATGGAGCCGCCCTTGGAAGGACTGGGCCGACTTGCGGGTTTCGTCGCGACGCGTGAAGGTCCGATCGCGCTATTGGTTCCATCGCCGCGTGTCGGGCCAGCGTTGAAATCAGGAGAGGCGCCGAACCCTCGATCTGCCCTCAAACAACCCATGCTTCTGCGGCTGCAGCCTGGCGACGCGGAATGGAGCGAAATCCCATTGCCGGAGGGTTTTCTTGGAACGCGCGACGGCCGGATCGGTCTGGCTGGCGACGAACTCGTGCTGATGGACGCCTTGCCGGATCGTCCGGGATGGTGTCAGGTGTATTTCCAGCGCGGGGAGGGATGGGAGCCAGCGACCTTCATGCTTGATGTGCGAGATGTTCGCAGCCTCATCAGTGTCGCTGGTCAATGCGTCGCGGCAATCGAAGATGCGCAAACCAAGACCGTTGGACTCTCCTATGTGCGGCCTGCGGGGCCATTGCCGCTGACGTCGGTGCCGACTCCCGACGGCACATGGATGATTTGCGGATTCAACAATCAGATTCTCATTGTCGATCGCGAACGCGGTGAAGGCGAACCGCTGCTCAACGTCACGCGCATTGATCCATTGACCGGATCGGTCAGCACGATTCTGCCGATGAGGCGGCAGCCCATGACCGCTGGTCGACTCTGGCCCATCGCGCTTGCCCTGGGCTTGTCTCTGTCCGCGGTGCTTGTGGCCGTGCTGCTCCGTCCGCCGCCATCTGAATCCATTCCCGTCGCGCCGGCGCGCGTGCTTGTCCCGGCTCGCCGCATATCGGCTGCATGTATTGATCTTGCGGTCGGCGCACTGCCTGCAATGCTTCTGCTTGATTGCGCCCCGGCTGATTTGCTCGCCATTCCAATGTTGTCCGGAGACTTCGGTCAAAGCGGGCCATACATGGGAATGGTGGTGATCGCCAGTGTCGTGGCGACGGCGCTCGAAGCGCTCTTCGGTCGCAGCGTCGGCAAGACGCTCGTTCATGCACGAGTGACCAATCTCCTGGGTGAGCGAGTCTCATGGTGGAGGATCATTCTTCGCGGGGTGATTCGCCTGCTGGTCTACCTCATACCACCCCTTGGTGCGTTCGTTTTGACCAACTCCCACATGCAGGGGCTCCCAGACATGGCGGCTCGAACGCTGGTGCTCGCCGATGAGTCGATCAAGCTGGGGGACGAAACCGAGAATCCCTGAAACGCGCAGAACCTGCGCGAGGCGACGGCATGGAATGCTGAAGGCGCAGCGAACGCACGGCCGATAAGCCAGTGGCTCTGCTCGCAGTACTTGCGCGTTCGGGGCCAGGGATGGCGTATGGATGCGCCGTCTTGATCGTCGCGCCGGCGGCCCGGAAGCCGTTCGGACCTTGAGAGGATCTCACGTGCCAGGCGATCGGCTCACTCTGCGCTCACCTCACGGCAACGACGCCGCCGGAACGGCTGTCGCGCCGACAGGGGCTGCCTCTGCGCAGTCCGAAGCAGAATCGTCCGCCGCCGCGACTCCTTCGTGGACTTCGTGGCGAAATCTCTGGCAGGTTCCCACCATCATCGGCAGCGTGGTGCTCATCGTGGTGGGCCTGAAGTCCGCCGTGGTCCCGCCCCTGTCCAATGACTTTGACGGGGCAATCGAGCAGGTCGAACAGTTTATCGCCGAAGGCAGGATCGATCAGGCGTATGCACAAATGCGCGGAGTGATCGAGCCGAACATCGCGAAGGCCACGATTGTCCAGCAGGGGAGGTTTCATGCGGTGTCGGCTGACCTGACCTGTGTGTCGCAGGAAACCAGCGGCGATCGCAGCGAGGCGAACAGCAAGCACATCGTCAAGGAGTACGGCCTGGCTGAGGAGTGCGGTCTGGAGTTGAGTCCGGTTCGCATTGAACAGTTGGGTGAGGCCATGCTCGCGCTCGGAGAGTTCGACGATGTGCAGAAACAGCTTGATCGGCTGAAAGCGATGGCCTCAACTCCGGAGCTGGACAACAGTGCCGCGCCGACATCGCATGATTCGTCAGAGACTCCGGCGAATTCGCACGCCGATGCTGGGCACAACGGAGGCGCTGACGATCACGGCGGCGATGAGCAAGCCGCCCAGTCGAATGGTTCGAATCATGCATCGGCTGACACGGCCGAGGTCGACCGCGTTGCGTCCGGCAGATCGTATGGTCGGCTCTTCCGCAAGCTGATCGATGCGCAGATTCAGCGTCCAGACATCGACGCTGACACGGTCATGGAATTGCTCGCGGCGTATCGACTTGCCGGGCCGGTCAGCGAGGCGGATCGCATGTGGGTTGCGAGACGCCTGGCGGAGATGCGCATTGAAACCGGCCACGCCGACATGGCCGTGAACGCCTTGCTCGTTGAGATGCGCCGCCTTGAGATCGACGCGCCGCACGATCAGGGCTTGCCCTTTGGTGAGCTGTATCTGCTGCTCGGGCGTGGCTACCTGGAACTGGGCGACACGGCTTCCGCCAGGCCGAATCTGCAGCGAGCGCTGGATCTGCTGGGCCCATCCGAAGCGGCCCGGGGCGACGCGCTCGTGCTCATCGGGCGCATGGCGCTCGCCGCGGGCGAGCATGACTCCGCCTACGAGAAGTTCAACGCCGTCACGACCGAATTCGTGGGCACACGTTCGTATCTTCCGGGTCTGCTCGGCAAGGCGGAATGCGAAAGCCTGATGGGCGATCACGCGTCGTCGCAAGCCGACTTTCGCGAAGTGGCCGTCCAATTGAAGAAATCACAGCCACGCCGCGATGTCTCCCGGCTTGTGGTGGCGCAGCGACTGTGCGATCGTCACGACGCGGCGTTGGCGATGGGAAGGATGGATCGCGCGCTGGAGTACGTGTCGATCGCCGAGTCGCTTTTCGCGGTTGATGCAGTGCCCGCCGACGTGCTGATCCGACTCGCGTCCACCAATCGCCAGATGGCCGAGAATCTGCTGGCATCTGCGGGCGAAGTGACGGGACAGGCCGAGCAAACGACGAGCATCGACGACATTGATCCCGCGGTGCGCTATGAGGCGAATCGACGATTCGTGCAGGCGGCGGAGGATTACATTCGTCACGTCGCGGCGGAAACCACGCAGCCGATGAGCGAAGCGGAATGGGGCGATTCGTTGTGGGCCGCGGCTGAGTGCTTCGATCAGGGCGGCGAACACAGGCGGGCAATCGAGCAGTTTGAGAAGTACCTGGGCAGCCGCCCGCCCGATGATTCGCGCAAGGCTGAAGCGATGTTCCGACTGGCGCAAGCCCATCAGGCGTTGATGGAGTATGGCGAGGCCGCCGCCGCGTACGAGTTGCTGCTTTCGGACCGCACGCGGTCGAGCTTCGCGGCCCGATGCCATGTGCCACTGGCCCGCTGCTACCTTGCGCTCAATCGGACCGATGAAGCCCGCAAGACGCTCGATCGCGTGCTGACCGGCGAAAGCCTGCTTCAGCCTGACGCCAATGATTATCGCGACGCGCTCATTGAACTCGGTCGCCTGCATCACGATCAAGGCGAACATGTCGCGGCCATTGAACGCCTGACCGAAGCGATGGAGCGGTATCCCGACGATTCGCGCAGCGCGGAGATTCGCTATCTGCTTGCCGACAGCTTCCGCGGCAATGCCCAGGCGATCGGTCAACGATTGGCCGAAGACACTGGTCTTTCTCCCGCGGAGAACAGCCGACTCGCTTCGCTGCGCAACGAACATTTGCAGCGTGCGGAGGAGATCTTCGGATCCATTGTGATCGAGCACGCCCCGCAGCCGGGCAAGACGATTGCCGCGAGCGTTGAGGATCTTGTGCGGCGTGCGCACCTGTATCAAGCCGATTGCGCCTTCGAGCTCGGGCAGTTCGAGCACGCGGTGGAGTTGTATGAGTCGGCCAGCAGGCAATACAGCGCCGGCGCGTCGTCGATGTATGCCCTCGTCCAGATCGTCAACTGCTATTCGGCGCTGGGCGATGTTGAGCGGGCTTCTGCCGCGCACCAGCGCGCACTGCTTCGACTCAAGCAGCTTCCTGACACCGCCTTCGCCTCCCCTGATTCGCTGATGGATCGCACGGCGTGGGAGCGATGGCTCCGCAACAGCCCAGTGGGCGGCGACACCATCACCGCCGCCGCTCCCACCTCAGGATGATCGACGGTTCTCGCGCACGCCGCACCGAAAGGACTCGCATGATGCCGCTTTCCTCAACCTCCGCCGCGATCGCCGACTGGCCCGAAGCGCTGATCGATGTCCTTGAGCGACAGCAGACGCTGGTGGAGCAGCTCGCATCGATGTCGCAGACGCAGGCCGGCCTCATCGCCGAGCGTCGCACCGATCATCTGCTTGAGCTGCTCGCCCGCAGGCAGACGGTGATCGACGAGTTCACCGTCTGCCAGACGCAGATGTCGGCGATGTCGCGCGACCTCGATCGGCGGCTGACGACTGTTCCGCCTACGCAACGAGATCGCATTCGCGGCCTGATCAGCGGCATCGGCGAGCGTTTACGCGAAGTCATGCAGCGCGATCACCAGGATCAGGCAGCGCTTCACGGCGGCCGCGAAGACGTGCTGAGCGAAATGTCCAGCCTGGACAACGGCAGACAGGCCCGCGCGGCATACGGCCCGGCGGCCAGGAGCGTCAATCGATTCGCCGATCGTCAGGTTTGAAGGCTTTCTACCCACCATGCCCGCACTCGCCAGTCAATCCTTGGTTCTGATCGAGCCGAAGCCGTCCGCGACAAATGCGCGCGCGCTTGAGCATCTGAGCATGGACGATCTGCGCGACTTGATGGAGTCGGTCACGCAGACCACGCAGCGACTGCAGGCCACGCATGTCGCGCTGCATGAACAGGTGGCGCGGCTGCAGCTGGAGCTCGCCGATGCCAATGCGGCGCTGCGGCGATCGCAGGCGTTGGCCGCGTTGGGGGAGATGGCCGCGGGGATCGCCCATGAAGTCCGCAATCCGCTGGCGTCCATCCAGTTGTACGCGCAGATGCTGGGCGAAGACCTCGTCGATCGGCCGCCACAGGCGGATCTCTGCGGCCGCATCAACCGCGCGGTGGTCACCCTTGACGCCATCGTTCGTGATGTGCTCAGCTTCGCGCGTGAGACACGTGTTGATCCGCAGCCGACCACGACGATCGAGCTCTTCGATGCCGCCCTTCATTCTTGCGCGGCTCTGATTTCGGGCCACGGCGTCACGGTGACGCTGGAAGAGGAGCCGCGCCTGAGCTTGCCGGCGGATGTCGGCCTAATGGCTCAGGCGTTGAGCAACATCATGCGCAACGCCATCGAAGCGATGATTGAGCAGCCATCCAGCGATGCCGGCCGCATGCACCTGCGCCTATGGGCTCAGCGTCGCCGCTGGCGCGACGCAGCAGGCCGCAACCTGGCGCGAGTGGCGCTGTGCGTGCAGGACAACGGGCCGGGCATTCCCGACGATGTGCGTGATCGAATCTTCAATCCGTTCTTCACCACGCGCAAGACCGGAACCGGGCTGGGCCTGGCCATCGTGCATCGAATCATCGATGCGCACGGCGGACATATCCAGATCGAAAACGTCAAACCCAGCGGCACACGCATCGAACTGTGCCTGCCCGTCAAGCGAACCGACGGCTTCACTCCCTCGTCCCCGGCCCGGCCGGGCAGTTGATCGTCCCAGTCACTTCTTTCCGTGTACTTCGTCCTCATCCCCATTTCTCGATTCCAAAGACTCCCCATGAGCAGAATTCTCGTCGTTGATGACAAGGAAATGATGCGCGACAGCGTGTCCACCACGCTTGCGCGAAAGGGCCACAGTGTTGTGACCGCATCAAGCGGCCCCGCGGCGCTGCAGAAGCTCACGGAGCGCAGCGTCGATGCGGTGATCACGGACCTGCAGATGCCGGAGATGGCCGGCACCGACCTGCTCGCGGAAATCCGCCGGCTCGACGAGTCGATTCCCGTCATCCTGATGACGGCGTACGGCACGATCGAGACCGCGGTGAACGCGATGAAGCACGGCGCGTGGGACTACATCACCAAGCCATTCTCGGGCGATGCCCTGCTCATCACCGTCGAAAAGGCCATGGAGCATGCGCGGCTCACCAGGGAGAATGCGATCCTCAAGGCGGTCGCCGTTTCCGCGGGCGGGAACGGCGCCGGCGGGCCCGCTTCTCATGAGATGATCGGGGACAGCGATGTGATGATGCAGTTGCGCGACCGGCTCTCGATGATCGCCGACAGCCATGGCACGGTGCTCATCAGCGGCGAGTCCGGTTCGGGCAAGGAGGTCGCCGCCCGCTGGATTCACGAGCACAGCCCACGCGCCCATGCGCCGTTCCTGGCGATCAACTGTGCCGCGCTCTCCACGAGCCTGCTTGAATCCGAGCTGTTCGGCCATGAGAAGGGCGCGTTCACCGGAGCCGACAAACTGCGCAAAGGACGCTTCGAGCTCGCCGACGGCGGTACGCTGCTGCTGGATGAGATCAGCGAGATCGCACCCGAGATTCAGGCGAAGCTGCTGCGCGTTCTGCAGGAACGCGCCTTCGAGCGCGTCGGCTCCAGCCAGAGCAAGCCCGTCGATGTGCGGCTGATCGCCACCACCAATCGCGATCTGCCCGCTGAATCCGCCCGAGGAAACTTCCGCCAGGACTTGTATTTCCGGCTGAATGTGCTTCCGCTGGTGATGCCCAACCTGCGCGAGCGAATCAGTGATGTGCCCGCCTTGACTTCCCATTTCCTCGGAATGGTCGCCAAGCGCGAAGGCAAGCCGGCGAAAACGTTTGAATCGACGGCGATGGAGCTGCTGATGGGCTATGCCTGGCCGGGCAACGTGCGCGAGTTGCAGAACATCTGTGAACGGGCCGCGGTGCTCACAAGCGATCAAGTCATTCGCGCGAGCATGATCGCGCCGTGGCTGGGCGGCGTGGCGGAACCGGCCGCGTTCTCGAACGGCAGGATCGGCGCGCATGTCGTGAACGGCGCGAGCAACGGCATGATCAAGCGGCCTGGATCCATGATCGAGGTCACCGGCGACGTGGCTCCGCAGATCTGCGACGCCCGCAACATTGTCTGTGACGGCCGTGTCACATTGGACGACATCGAACGCGAGATCATCGTCGCCACGCTCGGCCATAACAACGGCCATCGTCAGCGCAGCGCCGCTGCGCTGGGCATTGGCGTCCGCACGCTCGGTCTCAAGCTCAAGAAGTGGAAGGATGAGAAGCTCGTGAGCGAGACTCTGTAACCGACCGCTGTCCTGTCCCAACCGTTTCCTGCTGCTTATTCAACTCGACGATCCGCGAATTCAATGATCGATGGCCTGACCAACTCCGATGGCATTCCCGCGCTGCAGCGGCTGATGCAGTTCACCGGTCAGCGGCATCGCATCATCCTCAACAACATCGCCAACCTCTCGACTCCGGGCTTCCGGCCGACCGACGTCTCGCCACAGGCGTTTCAGGCCCAGTTGGCTGAGGCGATCGAAGCCAAACGTACGGGAGGCGCTCCTCGAGCCGCGTTGGGAATCGATGGAGAGACGGCTGGCGCAGGATTTGGCGCAGATTCCGCGCTTCCCATGCGATCGACGCGCGAGGTCGACGCCCTGCCCGATCGGCTGGTGCTGCATCCGGAGGCCACGGGCGACAACATCCTGTTCCATGATGGCAATGATCGAAATGTGGAACGCGTTGTGCAGTCGCTGGTGGAGAACTTCATGGCGTACCGGGCCGCTGCGCAATTGATGCGCAATCGGCTGGAGATCATCAACACGGCGATTCGCGAGCGCGTCTCGTGATCGACCTGATCCTTCCCGGCGGATGCCGGAACTGACGGAAGACGTTGTCCACCATGTTCGGCGCACTTGACATCTCGACCTCAGCCCTGATCGCGCATCGCACCCGGCTGGACACGATTTCCGCGAACATCGCCAACGCGCGATCGATCGTCAACCAGCAGACCGGCAAATACGAGCCGTTTCAGCGTCGCGTCGTCGCGCTCAGTCCGGGCGATCTCGAAACCGGGAACGCGCAAGGTGTGCATGTGGAGTCGATCACGCTTGATCCCGCCCCGCCGCTGATGGAATACGAGCCGTTCTCACCATTCGCCAACGCTGACGGGTACGTCGGCTATCCCAACGTCAACATCGTCATAGAGCAGATGAACGCAATGGAAGCCGCCCGGTCGTATGAAGCGAACATTACGGCTGTCGAAGCCACGAAGTCGATGATGTCAGTTGCGCTGCAACTGCTTGCCTAGGCAGTCAGGCGGCACGAACGAGTGTTGGTTGCACGTTCTCCCAGTTCCCTTTGCCCCGTCACACATGTCCGACCCTCTTGGCCTTATCGGTGGATTCCAGAGCATTCAGCGGCTTGCGCCGCTGCCGCCGTCCACTGGCCGGTCCGCAGGCGGCGAAGCGGGAGGCGCGACCGGACCGGAATTCAAGCAGTTTCTCAAGGAGCAGATCGAGCAGGTCAATCAGCTGCAGAGCGATGCGACCACGGCAGTGGAGGACCTGGCTACGGGCCGCCGCGACGATATCGAAGGCGTGGCCATCGCCACGCAAAAGGCCGACATGGCTTTCAAAATGCTGCTGCAGGTTCGCAACAAGGTGATGGAAGCGTACGACGAAGTCAAACAGATTCGCGTGTAAGGTCACGAAACGACGGCGGAGTCCGTCGGTGACAAACACCGCTGCGTGTTGGCCAAGCACGCGAAGGTGAGTTCGTGGAGATGGGCGGGGCCGGCAAGGAGGCCGAGTCATGCAGGCGTTGCAACGGACAATTCAGTCGATCTTCGCGCAGTTGCGCGAGTTGACGCCCACCGCCAAACTGTTGATAGGCTCGCTCATGATCATCCTGGTCATGAGCCTGTTCCTCGTTTCGCTCTATGCCGGCCAGCGCGACATGGTCGCGCTCGGACTCAAGAGCACCGTCTCCGCCGCGGTGAAGAAGCAGGTCGTTGACTATCTCGAGATCCAGAGTATCCCGTACGAGCCCAAGGGCAGCGACATTCTCGTGCCCGAAGACCGCAAGATCGCCGTGCTGGGTCAACTGACCGAGAAGCAGCTCATTGATGGCGATCAGATCAACTTCGACTCGCTGATCGTCGACGCCAGCCCGTTCCGCACCAACGCTGAGAATAAGACGCGCTACCTCGTGGCCAAGATGAACGTGCTGGAAGGCATGATCGGCCAGATGGAAGGCATCGAGCGCGCCAAGGTCGTGATTGATCCGTCGGAGGGTTCTGGCTCGCTCGGCCGCGCGAATGTGCCTTCGTCCGCTTCAGTGTCCGTTCGCACCAGCGGCGGCGAACTCTCGCAGCAGAAGGTCGACGCGATCGCGCATCTGGTCGCACGCTCGCATGCGGGCCTGAAGCCGGAGAATGTGGCGATCATCGACGTCCGCAGCGGCAGATCGATGCAGGCGCGCGATGAGAGCTCGGTCTCCACCGGCCGCTACCTCGAAGTGAAGCAGGCGGCGGAGAACCATGTGAAGAGCGCCATCGCCGGCGCCTTGGATTTCATTCCCGGCGTGCTGATTCAGGTCAATGCCCAGGTGAACGCCACCGACGAAGTGCAGCAGACTTCGAGCTACGAAGACCCCAAGATCGGCGTCACCAATGAATCCAGTCGAACGCTCAGCAGTTCCGCGCCTTCACCTGTCGCCGAGCCGGCGGTCAGGCCGAACACCGGCGTCAACATCGCGATGGGCCGCAACGGTTCGCAGATGTCCGATGAGCGCAACGACACGTCGAGCGTGCCTGCGTTCGGAAGACGCGAGTCGCAGATTCGCGACCCCAAGGGCTACCCGCTGCAGATCAACGCGACCATTGGCGTGCCGCGCTCTTACTTCGTGCGCTTGATGCAGGAAACGAAGCCCGCAGCGTCAGCCGATGCAGGCGGCTCGCCGGTGCCGGCTGACAAGACCGCTGGCGTCGATCCTGCGGAACTCGAAGCGTTCGTGCAGAAAGAGACCGATCGGCTGCGGCTGTACGTCACGCCGCTCATCGATACGCAGGCGATTCAGGGCGCGGCGGCGGGAACCGTCACCGTGACCATGGTGCCCGATTTCGCCGTGCCGACAAGCGACGAAGCCCAGGTGACGCCGGCCTCGGCGTCCATGATCGTCGGCGGAGTGAGCGGTGACCTGGTGAAGTCCATCGGCCTTGGCGGGCTCGCGCTGCTCTCGGTCGCGATGATGTTTCTCATGGTGCGTCGCGCGTCGGGCAAGCCCTCGCTGCCGACCGCCCAGGAGCTGGTGGGCGTGCCGCCCGCGCTGGCGGCAGCCGACAGCGATCTTGTCGGTGAAGCTGACGAATCCGCTCCCGCGCTTGAGGGTGTGGAACTCACCGACGACGCCATGCGCCGCCAGCAGATGCTTGATCAGATTCGCTCGATGATTAGTGAAACGCCCGAGGAGGCGTCGAGTCTCTTACGCCGATGGGTGAAGAGCGAAGCGTAAGTGATGCGCGATCGTTCAATCGGCGCGACCCTGGCTGGTTCAAATTGACTTACCCCTTCAACCTCCGACCAATCGTGAAACACTGATCGCCAAGTCCAATGCCTCTTCGTCCCGGTCAAAAACTGCCTGAGAAAATCGAGGAGCTTGACGGCGTCACCAAGGCGGCGATTCTGCTGCTCACGCTCGATCAGGCGACGGCGGGCGGTCTGCTCAAGACCATGCCGACGGAGACTGTGGAAGAGGTCACGCGCACGCTCGCGTCGCTCGGCGAGGTTCCCGCCGACATGTCGATGCAGGTGATCGAAGAGTTCTACAGCCTGCGCATGGCTGCCCAGCATGTGCGCGAAGGCGGGCTCGATTACGCGCGAAGCCTGTTGAAGGACTCGCTCGATCCCAAGATGGCTGAGCGCGTCATTCAGCAGATCCAGACGCAGGTGCAGCGCACGCCGTTCGCGTTCCTGCAGAAGGCCGAGAGCGAGAACCTGCTGACATTCATCCAGGACGA
The DNA here is from genome assembly GCA_964498045.1 of uncultured Isosphaeraceae bacterium. GTDB lineage: Bacteria > Planctomycetota > Phycisphaerae > Phycisphaerales > SM1A02 > DATKJG01. The sequence continues at coordinate 64 of CAZCGB010000027.1, read as the reverse complement.
GCACCCGCAGACCATCGCGCTGATCGTGAGCCATCTGCCGCACCACAAGGCTTCGGAGATCCTC
>CAZCGB010000026.1:0-12149 GCA_964498045.1 uncultured Isosphaeraceae bacterium | reverse complement strand
GTCTGCGGCTGCTCGAAGATCTCCTTGAGCATGTAGTGCTCGTACGTGCCGAGTTCGATCTGATCGAGGTCGAACTCGAGTTCGCGGATCTGCGGCGTGATGGGCACGTTGTCGATCGTGGTCGTGCGGAAAGAATCGCGCGTCAGTTTCGCCACGGTGTAGTCGTCGAGCGTAAACGCCTGCGTGGTGTGCGCGACGATGGCGGTCTGATCTGACGCAACGATGTATTCGTCCTTGCCCACGCCGACGATCAAGGGTGAACCCTTGCGCGCGACGACCAGCGTGTCGGGCTCCTTCTCGCAGATCACCGCGATGGCGTACGCGCCGGTGACTTCGCGCAGCGCGGCCTGCACGGCTGCTTCAAGGTCGCCGTCGTACAGTTCGCCGATCAAGTGCGTGAGGACTTCGGTGTCGGTGTCGGATGAGAATGCGTGGCCACGCTCGAGGAGGAATTTCTTGAGCGCGTCGTAGTTCTCGATGATGCCGTTGTGGATCAGTGCGATGCCGTGGCCGGTCTTCGGATCATCGGAATGCGGGTGGGCGTTGCGGTCTGAAGGTTCGCCGTGCGTGGCCCAGCGGGTATGCGCGATGCCGATGGTGCCCGGCAGCGAGAGGTCGCCTCCGGACTTGTCGATCTTGTCTTCCAGAACGCGAACGCGGCCGACGGACTTGACGATCTTGAGCCTTCCCTTGTCCAGCACGGCGACGCCCGCCGAGTCGTATCCGCGGTATTCCAGGCGTTTGAGGCCTTCGAGCAGCAGCGGCAGGGCGGGTTTATGACCGATGTAGGCGACGATGCCGCACATAGAAGAAAGGTTCCTGAAGGTGAACGGCTGATACGTCGGCGAAGCCGCCGAAGTTTGCCGAATACGGTCATTATCGGCGGAAGCGGAGCGCGAGGCGAGTGAAACGTTCCTGGGTCCGAAGAATGGGGCGGCAAGCCTCGCGCCTCTAGAATCCTCGCACATGAGCCGCGGTTCGACATCCGATCTGTGGTCCGATCAGCGGGCGGACCGCCGGGCGTCGGTCGCGCCGCTGGCGGTGCGCATGCGGCCGCGCACCCTGGAGGAGTTTGCCGGGCAGACGCATTTCCTGGGCGAAGGCATGCTGCTGAATCGCATGCTCGCCGCGGACCGACTGACGAGCGTGATCTTTTTCGGACCGCCGGGCACAGGCAAGACCACATTGGCCGAGGTCATCGCCAAGGCGTCGGGGCGATGGTTCGAGCGCGCCAACGCCGCCCAGATCGGCGTGAAGGAGATTCGTGAGATTCTCACGGCCGCAGCCGCGCGGGTGGAGAATGCCGGAAAGCGGACGATTCTTTTTCTGGATGAGATTCATCGGTTCTCCAAGAACCAGCAGGATGTGTTGCTGGGCGATGTGGAGAACGGCCTGATCACGCTCATCGGCGCGACGACGGAGAACCCGTACTTCGCGGTGAACAGCGCGCTGGTGAGCCGGTCGACGGTGTTCCAGTTCCAGGCGTTGAGCGAAGAGGACATCGCCAGAGTGGTCCGCCGCGCGATTGCGGACCCCGAGCGCGGATTCGGCAAGTTGAAAGTGGAAGTGAGCGATGAGGCGATCGCGCATTGGGCGCGAGTGAGCGACGGCGATGCGCGGCGTGCGCTGACGGCCCTTGAAGTCGCGGTGCTGAGCGCGCGCGAAACGGCAAGCGAAGGCACTCGCGAGAAGACGATTCTCATCGATTTGAAGGCCGCGGAACAGTCGATCCAGCAGAAGGCGCAGGTGTACGACGCCACGGGCGATGCGCATTACGACAGCATCAGCGCGTTCATCAAGTCGATGCGCGGCTCGGATCCCGACGCCGCGGTGTACTGGCTGGCGCGCATGCTCGAAGCCGGCGAGGACCCGCGCTTCATCGCGCGGCGCATTGCGATCCTCGCCTCGGAAGACATTGGCAACGCTGATCCAAACGCACTCAACATCGCAGCGTCAGCCTGGCTGATCGCCGAGCGCGTCGGCATGCCCGAGTGCCAGTTGACGCTGGCGCAGGCAGCGATCTACATGGCGGCCGCGCCGAAATCCAACGCCAGCGCGATGGCGGTGTGGACGGCGATGAGCGAGGTGCGCGAAGGCCGAACCATTCCGGTGCCGCGCGATCTGCGCGACGGGCACTACCAAGGCGCGAAGGCGCTGGGTCATGGCGCGAACTACAAGTACGCGCACGACTTCGAGGGCGGGTACGTCGATCAGTCATACCTTGGCGTCGATCGAACGTATTACACGCCGACCGATCGGGGATTTGAAATGGAGATCGCGGCGCGGTTGGACGCGATGCGGAAGGGGAGCGCGGGTGCAAAATCGTCGGCCGTCGCGAAACCGCAAGCGACGCATGGGCCGCACGATGGAGATGGGGAGGGTGAGAAAAGTGGGTGACGAACAGACGCCGGATACGAAGCGTTTGTTGCGGGATGCGATGCGTTCCACGCTGCGCGCGATGACAAGTGAAGATCGCCGCGCAGCGTCAGCCGCGGCGTGCGATCGCGTCCTCGCTATGCCCGCATACCGCAATGCCACGACAGTGATGGCGTATCTGCCTCTGACCGACGAATTGGATTGCGAGCCGCTTCTGGCTGAGGCGCTGCGCGTCGGCAAGACGGTGTGTGTGCCGGTCGTCGATTGGAACAGCCGGCGCATGCGTGCGGTGCGGTTGCGATCGCTCGCGCCCGAATCGTTGAATGCCGATTCCCGCGGTATCCGCACGCCGCGTGTGGTTGACGAGCTGGCGATTGAGAAACTGCAACTGGTCATCGTGCCCGGCCTGGCGTTCGACCAACGCGGCGGGCGGCTCGGCCGCGGCGGCGGGTTCTACGACCGATTCCTGGCGCGATTGCCGGCGTCGTCGCAAGTCGTCGGCCTGGCGTTTGAGTGGCAGATCGTGGGGCAAATCCTGCGGGAACCGCACGATGCCAGCGTCGCGCGGATCGCCACGGAATCCCGCGTGATCGACTGCTTTTGACGCCGCCTGGCGCAGTTGGAATCCTGTCCACGAATTCTCCACCGCGACGTGCGAAACTGGCGATGTGGCCCTACAGTGCCGCAAGGCGATCACACGGAAGGATCGCCGCCTGCCGCCTTCAACGGAGTGAAGCACGCCATGCTGCCCAGCCAGAACGCTCGTCCGACCGAATCGCGGGCCCACATGTACCGTCGCGGGAAGAGCAGGCCATGGCTGGCGCTGGGCGGTGTCGTGGCGGTGGCGGTTGGGGCGATCTTGATCGTGCGGTGGTTCGCCGGTCGCGGTGAACCCGCAGCGGCCGTGGCCACTTCGTCGGTGCTGCAGTCAGAGGATGAGCAGTCGGCGCAGCCGCCCGCCAAGCCTGCGACACCAAACGTCAACCCGCAGCCGAGCAACACGCAACAGAAACCGTTAGCAACGCCGGGGTCCGGCGATCAATCGAAAATCGCCATGGGCGGCAAGCTGCCCGGCGCGCCTGCGAACGCGCCTTCGAACACCCCGACCAAGGCTCCTCCGCCGACAAACCCGCCGGCGGTCAACGTCCCTCGGGCATCGTCCAATGCCGGCGTCAACGCCACGCCACCGACGCCCGCGAAGAATGATGTGCGCGGCGGGGCTTCGCCGACATCCGCGCCGCCCGCGGCGCCGGATGCGCGCACTGACCCTGCATCGAAGCGCGTGCAGACGGGGCTGGACCTCATTCAGCAGAACAAGCCTGTGGAAGCCAGACGGCTCCTGTCAGACGTGCTGAGCGATCCGAGCGTGACTCCAGCGGAAGCCGAGCGCGTCCGCGCAGAACTCTCGAAACTCAGCGATCGCCTGGTGTTCAGCCCGGAAGTGGCGACGGGCGATTCCTTCGCCAGCACGCACGTCATCGCAGCCAACGAGTCGCTGGCCAAGCTTCCCAAGAAACTCGGTCTCGATGTCGACTGGCGATTCCTGCAGCGCATCAACAAGATCAGCGATCCTGGACGTCTGCAGGTCGGCCAGCGCGTGAAGGTGATCAAGGGGCCGTTCCACGCAATCGTCGACAAGCGCACGTTCCGGCTCGATCTCTATCTGGGCAACGGAACAGAGCGCGTGTTCGTGCGCTCGTTCCGCGTCGGCCTCGGAGAATATGGCGCGACGCCCGAAGGTGAATACGTCGTCAAGGCGAATTCCAAACTCGTTGACCCCGCGTGGACTAATCCGCGCACCGGCGAGCACTTCGCCTCCAAAGATCCGAAAAACCCGCTTGGCGCGTTCTGGATCGGACTCGTCGGCGTCAGCGACAACATCAAGGGCCTGGAAGGATATGGCGTGCACGGTACGATCGACCCCGAGTCCATCGGCCAGGAGAAGTCCATGGGCTGCGTGCGAATGGGCAAGGACGACATCGCTCTGATGTTTGAAGTTCTTGTCGATAATGTCAGCCACGTCGAGATCTGCGGCAACGATTGGCCGTGAATCGACCGACGACGCTCACACGCTGACCGTCAGTTGATCAGCCTGCTCTTCGGCGTGGTACGAGCTGCGCACCAGTGGGCCGCTTTCGACGACCTTGAACCCCATCGCCAGGCCTTCCTGCTTGTAGTTCAGGAACTGCGCGGGCGTCACCCAGCGGTCGATCGGCAGGTGGTTGCGCGTCGGCTGCAGATACTGGCCGACGGTCAGAATGTCCGTGCGGGCGAAACTCCGCACGTCTTTCATCATTGATCGCACTTCGTCATCGCGTTCGCCGATGCCGACCATGATGCTGGTCTTGGAGACCAACCCGGCATCACTGATTTGCCTGAGCACCTGCAGCGAGCGCACGTAATCGGCCTGCGGACGCACGGCGGGATGCATGCGCTTCACCGTCTCCATGTTGTGCGCGAGGATCGCCGGCTTGGAATCAATGACGACCCGAAGCGAATCCTCATCGCCCTTGAAGTCGCCAATGAGGGCTTCGACGGAGGTCTGCGGGCAGCGTTCGCGCACGCGCGTGATGGTCTCAGCCCAGATCGTTGCGCCGCCGTCGGGCAAGTCATCGCGATCGACGCAGGTGATGACGACATGCTTGAGATCCATCAAGGCGAGCGACTCGGCGACGCGTGACGGCTCCGACGGATCGGGCGGGGCGGGCCGGCCGGTTTTGACGTTGCAGAACCCGCATGCGCGCGTGCAGGTGTCGCCCAGGATCATGATGGTGGCGGTGCCGCGGCTCCAGCATTCGCCCATGTTGGGGCAACTGGCCTCCTGGCACACGGTGTGCAGCTGGTGCTTGTCAATGATCGCGCGCAAGCGATCGTATCCCGCGCCGCCCGGCACCCGGGCGCGGATCCATTCGGGTTTGCGGCCGAGATGCAGGTGATGCCGCGTCTGCGGCTGATTGTCGAGCACCATCTCGCTGAGGCTCAGCGTCGGCTGGCCGACGTGCCGGGCCGTGTCGCCACCAAGCGGTCGTGGATGGCGGGCGAGCGTTCTCGCAAGGGCGGCGGGTGACGCCGGGGTGGAGGCGGGAGGAACCTGAGACATCAGCGCGGCAAGTGTAGTCTTGCGATGGCAAAGCGAGGTGCTGATGAGTTTGGAATGTCCTGACAGATCGGACCGCTTGAACCGTCTCATCGAGCCGGGATTCAAGCCCCGCTCATCAGCTATCCTTCGCGTACTTCGAGGAAACTCACCATGAACAGGCACTTTGTCACCATGACGCTCACGGGGTGGATGATCCTCTCCGCCGCCGCGACCACCGCGCTTGCACAGGACGGGTCCAGCATTTCCATCATGCGTGATGATTCCGGGGCTACGCGCGTGCGGCATATCTCCATGCCCAACCTCGAGGCCCTGCGCACGCCGGATTTCACGCGAAAAGACGTGCCCATCTTCACCGAGCGACTGATCCTCAGTGAGCCACAGGCCGACGCGATCAGCCAGCGCATCGACGCATACGTCGAAGCGTTCATCGCGCTGACCAAGGATCTGGCAACCGTCGCCGGCCCGCAGGCCGAGTTTGCGCCGGCGGCAGAGGGCGAAAACGTGCCTGGTCGTCCGGGCATGGGCGGCCCTGGTCCGATGGGTGGGCCCGGCGTCGCGTTCGACGATCTGGAAGCCCAGCTTCCGCCCGGCTCGTCCGTTGGCGTCTCCATGATGATCGGCATGGATGATGGCGGCGGCGATGGTGATGGCGAGGGCGGCGGGGGGGCCGCGGGGGCCGTGCCGCCTCAGCCTTCCGCGCAGGTCGAAGTCGGCATCGAAACGCCCAATGGAGAAGACGTCTCGCCGGAATTGCTCGCGAAGTTTCAGGAGCGGGCAAACGAGATGGCCAAGAAGATGATGGAGCAGGTGAGGGCTCAGCAGGAGGCTCGTGCTGCCGGTGCGCCCGCGCAAGCTGGTGACGGCGGACCGGCTGTGCTCATGACCAGCCCTGAGGACATTGAAAAACACCAGGCGGAGATGAGCGCGAAGATTGAGGAGTTCCTGAAGGCCAAGGCGAAGCTGCGTGCGACGTTCGTCGCCGATGCACAGAGCAATCTCGCGCCAGAGCAGATCGAACGCTGGCCGTCGCTCGAACGCGCCCTGACGCGCGAGCGCAGCCTGCCCAAGGGCCGAATCTCTGGTGAGTCGACTGATCTGGAAAAAGTCCTTGCCGGTCAAAAGCTTCCTGAATCGAGCATGGACGCGCTGGTCGCGGAGATCGAGGCGTACGAGCTGGATCTCGACGCGGCGCTGAAACGTCGGGACGCGTTCCTCGCGGACGCCAATCAAGGCATCGACGCCGCGATCTCATCCGGCGACGCCGACAAGGCCATCTCGATTGCCCAGAAGGCCGCTGATACGCGCATCGCGGTGCGCAAGGTGAATCAACAGCATGCCAAGAACATCGCATTGAAGATGGCAGGCGAGCAGGGCGAAGCGTTCCATGTGGCGGCGATGCAGGCGTTTTATCCACGCGTGTACAACCCGACACGCGTGCAGAAGATGTTCCTGATGATTGATGAATTGCACGGCATGCCCGCTGACGCAGCCGCGGCCGTGGCAGACATGCGCAAGACCTACGACAGCGAACTGGTGGCGATGAACGATCACATCCGTCAGACCATCGATCGTGAAGAGCCTCTTGAGCGCGTCCGGGGCCTTGAGCGGCTCAAGCGCACGATGCAGGGTGAGGAAACGAGTCCACACGGCGAGCCGTCCATCACGCTTCCCGACGATCCGATTCGCGATGCGATCGACAAGCGTTCAGACATGGATGACCGGTATTTGAAGACAGTGGCGTCGATGCTTCCCGCGGAAATGGCTTCCGGCCTGCCCAAGCCGCGGACGCACAAGGGGCCGATTACCGTTCGAAGCGGCGGTAGTGTGGGGAATTGAGGCTGATTCGCGCCGGTGCGCTCGATCGCGCGTGTTTGGATATGCTTGTGACTGAAGCACCGCCAATTGCGGTGCTTCGTCGCTTATGGCTGCATGCGCGTGTGCAAATTGCGTGGGAGGCGGACAATGAACGACACAAGCGTCGTGAGCGAGCCTGCGCCTGCTCTGCCGGCGGTCGCGCCCCCACTTGCGCCGAGAGCGGAGAGCCCGCCGGCTGAACATCATCGGCCGCGCTCCGGGCGCGAATTTGCCGGTCTTTGTCTGCTGGCATTGGGCGTCGTCTACGGCGACATCGGCACCAGCCCGCTGTACGCCCTGCGCGAGTGCTTCTTTGGCAGCCATCCGGTGGCCCCCACGCACGGCAACGTGCTCGGCGTGCTCTCGCTGGTGATCTGGTCGCTTGTCTTCATCATCTCCATCAAATACCTGTACTTTGTCTTGCGGGCCGACAATCGCGGCGAGGGCGGCATACTGGCCCTGATGGCGCTGCTGACATCGGGCATCAAGATCACGGGTCGAACAAAGACCGTGGTCATTACGCTTGGAATCTTCGGCGGCGCGTTGCTCTTCGGCGATGGCATCATTACCCCAGCCATTTCCGTACTCAGCGCAGTTGAGGGTCTCGAAGTCGCCACGCCCGTTTTCCATTCGTACATCGTTCCGATCACGTGCATCGTGCTTATCGCACTCTTTCTGATTCAGAAGCGCGGAACCGCGGCGGTGGGTGCGATGTTCGGGCCTGTCATGATTGTGTGGTTCATCTCCCTGGCGATTCTCGGCTTGATGTCGATCCTCAAAGAGCCGGCTGTGCTTGCCGCCGTCAGCCCGCATTACGCGGCACAGCTCTTCGTGCAGAACGGCTGGCACGGTTTCCTTGTGCTGGGGTCGGTGTTTCTGGTGGTCACGGGGGGCGAAGCGCTGTACGCCGACATGGGGCATTTCGGGCGAAGCCCGATTCGCTTCGATTGGTATACCTTCGTGCTGCCAGCGTTGCTGCTGAATTATTTTGGCCAAGGGGCGATGCTCCTGCACTCGCCGGAAATCGCCATAGCCTCACAAAACACTTTCTTCGCACTTGTGCCATCGTGGGCGCTTTATCCGATGGTTGCGCTTGCGACGGCGGCGACCGTCATCGCGTCGCAGGCGGTCATCTCGGGCGTTTTCTCCCTTGCAAGGCAGGCTGTGCAACTTGGTTACATGCCCAGGATGAGCATTGAGCACACCTCCGCCAGCCATATCGGCCAGATCTTCGTGCCCCAGGTCAACACGCTCATGATGCTCGGCACGATCGCGCTGGTGATCGGGTTTGGTGAGTCAAGCGATCTGGCAGCGGCGTACGGCATCGCTGTCACCATGACCATGGTCATCACCACCGTGCTCTTCGCGCTGTTGGAGCGCACGCGCTGGAACTGGTCCTGGCCGGCGATCATTCTCCTTTGCATGCCTCTTGCGATGATCGAGCTGGCGTTTTTCGGCGCAAATGCCGTCAAGATCCTGCAAGGTGGTTGGGTTCCTCTGGTCATTGGCGGATTCATCTTCCTGCTCGCCATGACGTGGAAGCGGGGCAAGGCGATTGTGTTTGAGCGTCTGTACGGCCGCCTGCTTCCCATTGAAGTCTTCATCCGCGATGTGCAGGCGCATCCGCCGCTGCGCGCCAAGGGAACGGCGGTGTTCATGACCGGCAGCCCGCATGGCGTGCCGCTGGCGCTGATGCACAACCTCAAGCACAATCAGGTGCTGCATGATCGAGTGGTCATGCTGACTGTGCAGACTGAGGAGGTGCCGCACATCTCACCGGATGAGCGTGTGCAGATCGAGGATCTCGGCGGCGGCTTTCACAGCGTGGTGGCCCGGTACGGTTTCATGGAGGAACCCAACGTTCCGGACATTCTCGCCCACTGCGCGCGAAACAACCTGCCGTTCGAGGTCAACAAGACCACGTTCTTCCTCGGGCACGAGACGCTCATTGCCGCAAGTCAGCCCGCCATGCCGCTCTGGCGTGAGAAGCTTTTCGTGTACCTCTCGCGCAACGCTCTGCCCGCGACCGCGTTCTTCGATCTGCCGCCTAACCGGGTGATCGAAGTGGGCACGCAGATCGAACTGTGATGCCCGGTCAATCCCTGGGCCAGCGCAAATCCGGATACGGCGGCGCGGGTGGCATCTGCACCGGCTCGGTTTCGATTTTGCGCTTCAGATACTCGATCGCCGCCTTGAGCTGGGCATCATCGCCTTCGAAGGTCGCATGCGGCAGGTTGTCGACGACCTGGTCGGGTTCGACGCCGTGACCTTCGATGAGCCAGATGCCGTCGGGGCCGTACACGCCGGTTTCGGCCGCCGTGGCGATGCCGCGATCGACGAGGATGTTGCTGGATGAAAGCCAGACCTCGCCGCCCCAGGTGCGCGTGCCGATGACGTGGCCGATCTTGAGCCGTTTGACGCCTTCGGTGAAGGCTTCGCCGTCGCTTGCGGTCTTCTCGTTGCACAGAACGACGACGTGGCCGCGGAAGGCGTACTGCATGTTCCAGTCGGCCGTGCCGATGCGCGGCTGCCAGTAGAACCACGCCTTCCGCAGCAGGCGGCTGATGATCCAGCTGTCGATGTTGCCGCCGCGGTTGTGGCGCACGTCAATGATCAGGCCCTTACGCTTGAAGACCGGGTAGAACTCGCGCGCGAAATCATCGAAGTCGCCGCCGCCCATCGCGCGCAGATGCACGTAACCGACGTCGTTGTCGGATTCTTTCTCCACGATCGTGCGGCGCGTGATCTCCCATTCGTGATAGCGCAGGTTCGACTCCTCGCCCGCGCTGAAGGGCACGGCGATCACGTCGCGTGTCTGGGCGCGAGCGTCCTTCACCGTCAGCAGCACCTGCCGGCCAGCTTGATTGCGCAGCAGCACCGATGCATCCGGCGCGCTGAGCGCCGGCTGGCCATTGATCGCGGTGATGACCTCGCCTTCGACGACATTGACGTCGGGCCGGGCCAGCGGGGGCGTGAGCTCCGGCCGATCTTGATCGTGGATGTAGATGTGCTTGACGAGGAAGCCGCCGGCGGCCTCATCGCGCACGAGGATCGCCCCGAGCGACGCGGGCTGCGCGACATTCTCGGCGGTCCGCAGGTCGCCGCCTCGGACAAAGGTGTGCAGCGTTGAAAGCTCGCCGACCATCTGCGAGATCAGGTCTCCAAGGTCGTCGCGCGTGGCGACCCGATCCACCAGCGGAAGGTATTTCTTGAGCATCAATTTCCAGTTCACGTTGACCATGTTGCGGTCGTAGAAATAGTCGCGCTCAAGCCGCCAGGCTTCAATGAACATCTGCCGCCATTCCTCGCGCGGCACCAGCGGAAACGTCCAGCCGGCGAGATTCACCGCGGCGTCGTCGAGCGATGCGCCTGCCTTCGAGTCGGCATCGATGATCAGCAGCGCCCCGTCGCGCCGCAGCAAGAGGCTCTTGCCGTCTTGCGAAAGTTCATAGCTGCCGACGTCCTTGGCGAGTACCGCCGGCTTCACATCCTTGCGCGCGATATCCGCGCTCATGAGCGAAGGCTTGACGCCTTCCTCGGTGCTGCGCTGAATCCACAACAATCGCTTTTCGGTGACGCTCAATTGCGCGTAGTTGCCCGGCGGGAGAGGGATTTCGAGCAACCGGGACGCGATGTTCGTCAGATCGATCTCGATGGGCTCCGCAGACGCCGCGGTGTTCTTCGATGGCGCGCTCGTCGGCGAGCTTGCAGGTTCGCTCGCCGGCGCGCTCGTGGGTTGCGTCGCGAGCTCGGAGGCAGCCGCCGGTCGGGTTGCGCCGTCTTTCTTCTGGTCCTTCTTCTCCGGATGCAGTTCATCTTCCGGCGCGAACGGCGAGCGCGTGCCGGGCTGCAGCGAGATCTGATACACCTTCGAGCGGCGATCGAAATACGGCTCAGGCTGCAATCTGCCCCAGGGCGAGTTCACCGTTGAATTCAGATTCCGCTCAGAAAGCAGATACAGCCAACGACCGTCCGGGCTCCACGCGGGCGATGAACTGTCGTAGCGATCGGTCGTGACCAGAGCGGTCGCGCCGGTCTCAACATTGAGCAGTTTGATCTGGCGGTTGAGGTTCTGCGCGGTGAACACGTACGCCAGCCAGCGGCTGTCGGGCGACCATGCGAGATCCTCGAACGGATTGTCGCTGTTGGTTTCATCGACCTGCTTGTTGAGCTTGGTGTCCATGTTGCACAGCCACAGCCGCAGATTCTTGTCGTGGTGCGCGATCCACTTGCCGTCGGGCGAAGGCACGGCCTCCCAGCGCAGCGAATCGCCATCGTGCGTGAGCTGCGTGGTGCCGCCGACGCCGTTGGCGGGCAGCGTCCACAGTTCGACTTCGCCGATTTCGCCTGCGGGAGCCTGATCTGAAAGCGTGACGAGGGTTTTGTTGTCTGGCAGGAAGCGAGCCTCGCGGTGGCGCACGCCGGACTGTGGCGTGACGTCGACAAGGCGTCCCTGGCCTCGCGGTGCGACGAAGACCCGGCCGCGAGCAGTCATCGCCACGCGCTGGCCGTCCGGCGAAACGTGTGAAGACGAAATCCAGCCCTGCGGCTTTGTGATCCACTTCTCGCGCGTCTGATCGAAGTCGCTCGAGAGCGTGATATCGATCGTGCGCTCGGTGTTCGCGGCGATGTCGTAGACATGGATGTCGGCCCCGAACTGAAACACGATGAGGCCGGCCCCCCCAGCCTGCAACGACGGCGACTTGATGTCCAGGTCATCGTGATGCGTGTGCTGCCGGAGGTCCTTGCCGTTGGGCGACATGGACCAGATTTCCATCGTGCCGTCGCGGTCGCTGGCGAAATACACGCGGCCGCTCCA
>CAZCGB010000025.1:0-12266 GCA_964498045.1 uncultured Isosphaeraceae bacterium | reverse complement strand
CAACTTCGTCGAGATCGCCACCGGCCAGAAGGTCGCGCAGATCGTCGCGAAGATGTCCAAGAGCCTGAAGAACGTGCAGAACCCCGATGATGTGATCGCCGAGTACGGGGCCGACACGTTCCGGCTGTACGAGATGTACATGGGCCCGCTGGACGCGAGCAAACCGTGGAACCCGCGCGACATCGCCGGCTGCTTCCGTTTCCTCGCGCGCGTCTGGCGGCTGGTCGTTGATGAGCAGACCGGCACGCTGAAGCTCGCCGACCCCCCCACGCGCAACGACGACATTGAGAAGCAACTGCACCGCATGATCGTCAAGGTCGCCGGCGACATCGAGCGATTGGCCTTCAACACCGCCATCGCCACGATGATCGAGTTCACCAACGCCGCGACATCATCTGACGGTCTGACGCGCGAGCAGTTGGAGAAGTTCGCCATCGTGCTTTCGCCCTTCGCGCCGCACATGGCCGAGGAACTGTGGTCCCGCCTGGGGTACGGCGGCACGATTGCGTACCAGCCCTGGCCAGCCGTGGACGAATCGATGCTGCGCGACGACTCCATCGAAATGCCCGTGCAGATCTCCGGCAAGACGCGCGGCAAGATCACCGTACCCGCCTCGGCCGACGCGAAAATGATCGAAGCCCTCGCGCTCAAGGATGAGAAAGTCGCCCAGATGATCGAAGGCAAGACCGTGCGCAAGGTCATCGTCGTGCCCGGCAAGATCATCAACATCGTCGCAAACTGATTCCAACGCGCCGCCAAAGCCCACGGAGGGCTCTCCGTGGGCTTTGCTGTTTTTCTCTTGGTTTTCCTCGACCGTGCCGTACACTTGCGGCATGCGAGACGCATCTGTCCGAAGCGCGACGCTCGAACGCGCCGAAACATGGCGCGAACTGTACCGCTGCGATGACCTCAAACTCGCCCGGGCCGTCGCCACCACCATCGCCGCGATGGAATTCGACGTGCGGCTGTGCAGCATCCATCCGGCTGCGGGCGGAATCGAAGCCGACGAAATCGACGCGAATCAGCGCGATGACGACATTCCCGGCCCGCACGTCATCGAAGTGCAGGCCCCTCACTTCCGCCAACTGGCGGCGGTGCTCGGCGAGATCATCGAGGAGCAGCGCGAGTTCGATGAGCGGATCGAACTTCGCCGCGAGCGCAACCGGGCCCGCATCGTGGTGATCCTCACCATCACCACCGCCGCGGAAGTTGCGCTGATCTGGCGGTTGCTGGAAGCTTGACCGGGCGCGATACACTTTGCGCGTGGCCGACTGCGCTGACTTTTCCGAACCGCACTCGTCCGACTCGGCTGATGCACGGCCGCCAACAGACGCGTCGGCGAACACCCTGCATTCCGAAGACGCGGCGCGACGGTGCGGAGCCTGCGGCTACGACGTTCGCGGCATCGGCTCGCGCGTCTGTCCCGAGTGCGGCGAAGCCATTCTCTGGCAGCGACTGGTCACGCCGCAATCACCTGGGCATGAACGTGCGATCGACGTGCTGCGCGCCGCCGGCGTCGAAACGCGTTTTTCCGATCCGAGCATCGGCGCGATGCACGTGAGCTTCGGAGCCGGCGGTTCGTCGAACTTCTCCAACATCGTCTGGATTCCCGCCTACCGAGCCAACGATGCGATCGACGCTCTCGACCAAGCTGGGATTCTGATTCCGATTCCGATCATTGACATCGACGACGCCCGCTGCCCGACATGCGCTTCGTGGGTGACCGCGCAGGACGCGCACTCGTGCGGCACGTGCGGTTCGGTGATTGAATGGGTTGATGTCGATGCGGATTTGCGACCGGGTCATCGTCGAACACGCGCGAGTGGGCTGAACACGGCGGCGGCTCCGGCCCAATTTGAAGCAGCCTCCAAGCATCAACGTCGCGCGTTCCTTGGAGCGGTGATGATTTTTGCAGCGATCACGATCGCCATCATTTCGCTGCAACTCGCCGCACGCTACAGCAATTGGATCGCTGTTCCACCAAGCGTAGCGTCGCTGCTCTTGGGCATCGCCGGATGCCGATTGGCCGGCCTGAGGCATTCAAGATCGGCTCGATGACCTCACGTGCGATCATCGCTCCTCGGTCTTAAGCCGACAAACGAGCGCGTGTTCCGGGTGAGGCGCATCGGCCTTACACTTCGAGCGTGCCCGACCGCTCTGACTTTCCCCTGCCGCTCTCGCCCGATTCGGCCCATGCGCACATTTCCGCGTGGCCGCAGCCGGCCATCGAGCCGGTCAACCTCATCGCGATCGTGCCGGGTAATGATGACGCGCCGACGCTTGAACGCATCGTCCGCGCGCTCTCGCAGCACGATGGCGACGATGAGCCGTTCACGGTCGTCGACCAACCCGTTGTCCAGCCGCCCGCGCTGTGGAACGCGCTCATCGCCGGCCCCGCGCTGCCTGCGCCGCTGGTGATCTGGGTCGAGCCGATGCGGCCGCTGTCGGACGAGACCATCGCGTTCCTGAAGGCCGGCGACTGCCGCTGGGCCATCGGCGTGGAGACCGCCCTCGATCCGAACGATCCGCAAACGCACTTGCAATCCATCCTGCGTTTGCTCGGGCGCGCATTCGCCGACGCCCCCGCCATCCTCAACGTCAACACCGGCGGCTGGCACACGCGCGAAGAATTGAACACCGTGCTCATCCCGGAAAACATGCCCGCCGGTCCGGCGCTGCTGTTCATGGTCCACGCCATCGGCGACGAGGCGAAAGACCCCGCGCATCCGCCGCGGCTGTGGGCCTACACCGACGGTCTGCGCACGGGCGGGCGGCACGAGTTCGAGATGCACGGCGTGCCGGCCGAGCACGGCCGCTTCGCCACCAGCATGCTGCACAGCATCGCCGAACTCGTCGTCGATCTCGGCCTGCCCGAGCCTGGCGAGCCGTTCGAGGTGGGCAACGATGTGTTCGTGCGGCTGGTTCCGTGGGAGCAGGCGGCACAGGCGATGCCCGATGATGCGCTCGGCGGGATGAAACGGCGTGAGGATCACGATGGCCATCGGCGCGACGGCGCGCGCATCGCCGTGTGCGCGCTGGACTCATACGACTGGCCTGCCGCGGCCGCCGCGCGAGTGCAGCAGGGCGAAGCCGCGCTGTTCAAGAGCACCGCCGCGACGCATCGCGCCGCGCTGCTGGCCCGCGCCACGCTCGGCCGCTTCGCCGCGTTGTTCCAAGTTGTGCCCGCCGCGCGGCGCAGGGATTCCGCCGACCGCGTCGCCGCGTTCATCGTGAAGGCCGGCTTCGCAGTGCCCCGCAACCTCGCCCAACATGAGGATGAACGCGAGCACCTGTGGTTCGAGACCATCGAACTCAAAGGCGACCGCGTGCGCGGCATGCTGCTCAACGACCCCATGCACGTGCGCCTGCGCCGGGGCGACGAGACGTGGATCGACCGCAACGTCATCAGCGACTGGCAGATCTTCACGCCCCGCGGTCAGTTCGGGCCCGCTCATGTCGAGGCGGCGAAGACCACCATCGACGAACTCCTCGCGGAGAAACGACATGGCTGAAACCGAAGGAATCAATGATCCGAAACGGGATGAGCATCCGCCGACTTCGCCGGAGTGGCAGCCGTTTCCCGAGCATTCGCCCGGTGATGATCTGGTCACCGTCGTCTCCTGCGCCACCGAGTTCGAGGCGGCGACCTGGGTCGCGGTGCTGGAGGAAGCGGGCATTGATGCGTTCGTCTTCGGCGGCGCGCAGGCGGCCTTGCCGCTTGGTCAGAAGTTCCTGGCCGTGCCTGTGCAGGTGCGCGCGGCCGACCTCGAACGCGCGCGAGCCGCGTTGAATGACAACCGCGCCGATGCGCCAAGCATCGACTGGGACAGTGTGGACATCGGCGAGCGCGAGGACGATCTGCCGCTGCGCACGCCCGGCCGCATGCCCCTGCCGGCGAAGATCGGCTTCGCCCTGGCATTGATCATCCTGGCGATGACGCTGACGAGCATCGCATGGGGCGCGGTCGCCGCACTCTTCTCCGCATGGTCGCCTTCATCAAGGTGACAAGTCCTGAACGGATCATTTGCGCACGCCGCCGCCGGGCTTCTGACCTTTCTTGATGGGTTTGCTCGCGTGCGAGCGGCCGCGTCTGCGCGGCGGACGGTTGAAGGGATCGAAACGCCCCTTGCGTTCGCGCTGCGGGGTGAGCGGTTCGGCCTCCATCGCCTCTTTCTTCTTCGCAGCCGCAGCGCTCTGCCGGGCCTTATGGCGCTCCGACGGCGTAGGCGGCGGCGTCCAGCCGGCGACCTCGTGCTCCGCGAACACCTTGATCTCCGTCGTGTCGATCACGGCACGCCATTTCATCCGATCGTCAGGATCAAGCAGCGTGTACGCGCCGCCTGAAGCGGACGAATCAGCCGCGCCGCTCTCCTCGATCAGGCCGTGGGCCGCGCGGCCGACGCGATGCACGTACTCCTCAGCCTGCATCGGCAGGTCGTAGTTGATCACGGTCTTCACCGCTTCGATGTGCAATCCACGAGCGGCGACGTCCGTCGCCACCAGCACGCGCAGCGCGCCCTCACGGAAGCCCTCCAAAGCCTTCTGCCGCTGGGCCTGGCTGCGGTCGCCGTGCAGTGTGCCGACCTTGACGCCGTGGCGCTCAAGCGCGCCGCCCACCCAGCCCACGCGCCGGCGCGTGCGGCAGAAGATCAGCACGCCCTGGCGACCCAGCAGCGGCGGCCCGGTGCGCTTGGCGCGTGACTGCTTCGGATTCTTCTCCTCCACGCCGAGCATGTGCAGCAGCAGGCTCACCTTGTCATCATCGCGCACCGGCACAAGGTGCTGCTCGACGTGCCTGACGGGCGTGGTATGCCGGCCCAATTCGATGCGCACGGGCTCGTTCAGGAACCTCCGCGCCAGGTCCTCCATCTTCGGCGGCATCGTCGCGCTGAAGAGCATGATCTGGCGAGCGCCTCCCACGCGCGAAAGGATCTTCTCGATCTGCGGCAGGAAGCCCATGTCGAGCAGCCGATCGCCTTCGTCGATCACAACATGCTTCACGTGCGCGAGGGAAAGATGCCCCGCGTCCAGCAGTTCGATGACGCGACCGGGCGTGCCGACGACGAGATCAACCCCGCGCCCGATGGCGTCAGCCTGGGGTTTGATCGCGCTCTTGCCGTACACGCACGCGGTGCGCAGCACCGAACCCTGCGCGATGAGGCCCGCTTCCTGCTGCACCTGTTGGGCGAGTTCGCGCGTCGGGCAGAGCACCAGTGCGCGGAGGCGTTCATCGGGCCGGATCGGTCGCTTGTCACGTCGAGTGGCCGGTTCGCCTCCCGGGCGCGTGGCGATGAGATGATGCAGCAGCGGCGCGACGAACGCAGCGGTCTTGCCCGTGCCGGTGGCGGCGAGGCCGATCACGTCGCGCCCGGCCAGCGCGGGCTCGCGCACTGCCGTCTGGACTGCGCGCGGCGTCGCGTAGCCCATGAGCGAAAGGTTGCGAAGCAGCAGCGGATGAAGTTCAGGCGTGGACAAGAGTTGGTTCTGCAATCGATCGATGGTGGCAGATGAACCGCAATCTCCATGATTCACCTGATTGAGTTGAACAGCGAAATCTTCGCTGGAGACTGATGGCGCAAGTCGTTGTGGGGCGGCAGTCTATCGCGCGCCTCGTGGAGATTTCCTCGTTTTCAGTGAACCGGCTGAAATACGAGTACGTACATCACGGTTGTCAGGATGGAATTCGCACGGCTGAGGCCGTGTCCTTGGTCTCAGTATCGAATTCCGGAAATGCCCGCTACGTCGCACACACAGCAGCCATGACTCAGTTCCCGTTCAGTTCAACGTCCCGGTGCAAACGCATCGACGCACATGGCGTCGGCGCCCAGCGCATGGACGTCTGTATGGACCGCCATATTGGCCGGTGGCCCGGGTGTGTCCTGCAGCGCTGACGCTTGCACTTGCGAACAACGCTTTCTACGACGCCCCGTCCACCGCAGACGGGGCGTCGTTCTTTGCTCACAAGATCAGTTCATCTTCCGATTTCATTCACCTGTTCAGTTCATTCCAATCCCGAAACCCCGCGTGTCGCGACAGCATCGAAACTGTGACACGAACCCGCACGAAGTCATTGCCAGAGGCGCTCTCCGATTCCCAACAAGTGACAGGAGCCGGAAGCCACGACCCGCTACTGGAGCAGCCTTGACCATGAAACCGACCATCACGAACGCCTTCACTGTTGGATCAGACACCACTAAGGTTCGTCCTTCCAGGCCGGGCGCAAACTCGGGCAAGACCAACCGCATGCGCGGCAGCGCAGGGCCGCATCACAAGAGCGACGCGAACCCCTTCGGCGTGATCCTCGCGCCGATGCAGGCCGACCTGCGTGAGGCGTCGTTCGGATTCTCTCTGGAGCTCAGCCCCATCCAGGCGGTGGATGCTGTGCATGCGCTGCTTCGCGCATGCCCGCCCAAGATGCAGTTCCTGGTGAATGTCGAACAGAGCGCGTGGCGTGACGGCAACGCCGACGCCAAGCTTGCCGCGATCGCCGACCGGGTAGGAATCGAGCCTGTCGAAGTGATCTCGTCCGACCAGATCGTGCTCGATGCGACGTCGCTCCAGGCGCTCATCGCCATGTCGCAGCCGCTGCGCATGCTGGTGACGGCGGTCGATGGGCCGATCGAACCGGGCGACGCCCATGCGATCAACAAGGCGATCGAGTCCGGAAAGTCGCCGCTGACCGCTGATCTGCGTGCGCTCGCAGCGCTCGAAGTTTTGGGCGACAGCTCCCTGGTCCTGCACACCCCGGTGCGCGAGATCGCCTTGAACGTGGTTGCGGAGAACTTCCGGCATTACCTCGCGGCGATTCTCGACAAGCCTGCCGAGTCCTTCGCCGCACCCGAACTCAGCCAGATCGAGTTCCTGCTGCAGATCTCCGGCGCGCTGACGGTGCGCCCGATTGAAACCCAGGTGCAGCCCGGCTCGATCGACATCGGCGTGAACACCTCTTCCGAACGATTCACGCAGCCGGCGAACGCGTCGATCATCTACGACCGGCCGAGCAACTCATGGCACGTGGAGTGATAGAGAGAGTCTTCTGGGTCGGCTCATTCTGGAACAGACGCAAGGCGCCGGTCGCACTGACCGGCGCCTTATACGTTGGCACCAGGTTTTCACGACGCTTGCGGTTTCGCGCACCCATACCGACACTGTCGAGCGCATGATCAGCCGCCTCGGCCTTGCCATCAGCCGCGTGTTTCATCGGGTCTGCCCCGATCCATTCGTCATCGCCATCCTCCTGACCGCGCTGACGATTGGTCTTGCCCTGATCTTCGGAAAGTTCGGACCCGGTCAAGGCCCCGCCGCGCGCTCGCTGGCCTTGCTCGACGCCTGGCGGGGCGACGACGGCTTCTGGAAGCTCTTGACCTTCGGCATGCAGATGTGCCTGATCCTCGTCACCGGGCACGCGCTTGCTTCAACCAGGCCTGTTCGACAGTTGATTCAGATTCTCGCGGATGTTCCCCGCAGAGCGGGCGGCGCAGCGGTGCTGGTGTGTCTCGCCGCGTCCTTGACCGGACTCATCAACTGGGGACTTGGCTTGATCGTCGGAGCGCTCATGGCCCGAGAAGTCGGGCGCAGCATGACGCGACGCAACCTTCCTGTGCACTATCCACTTCTCGCCGCGGCAGGGTATATGGGCCTTCTGGTCTTTCACGGCGGGCTTTCGGGTTCCGCGCCGCTCTCGGCCACCACGATCGAAGGCGCGAAGAAAGTGCTGCCCGAGGCGGCGGTGGCGCTCATCGGCAACGGCATCCCGCTCGATCGCACGCTGTTCTCACCTTTGAACGTGTTCGTCACCGGCGGATTGGTCGTGATCCTGCCGCTCCTGTTCTGGATGCTCACCCCGCACGCCGCCGGCGAAATGCTGCCGATGAACGATGAGCTCCGTCGCGATCCGGCACAGATGATCGAGCATGCCCCGTCCGCTGCGGAGTCAACCGACGGCTTCACCATTCCCGATCGCCTCGATCGTGCCCGATGGGTCACGGCGATCCTCGCGCTCCTGCTTCTGGCGGGATTCGTGCGATACGTTTACGCAAGGGGCTTTCTCAGCATTCAGATTAACGAAGTCAACGCCCTCATGTTCGCGCTCGGACTGATCCTGCACGGCTCTCCCAAGGCGTACATGCAGGCTGTGGAAGACGGCGCCCGCGATTGCGGCGCGATCATCGTGCAGTTCCCGATTTATGCCGGCATCATGTCGCTCATGAAGGTCTCAGGCATGATCGAAATGATGACCGACGCCTTCATGAAGCTCGGTGACGCCCGCACGTTGCCGGCGATGTCGTTCGTGTCGGCCACGCTCGTCGGTCTCTTCGTGCCTTCGGGCGGCGCGCAATGGGGTTTGCAGGGGCCGGTCGCGCTGCAGGCCAGCGCGAACGCGGGCATTGATCCTGCCGCGATGCTCATGTCGGTGGCGTATGGCGACGAACTCGCCAACATGCTCCAGCCGTTCTGGGCCCTGCCGCTGCTGGCCATCACCGGCGCAAAGGCCCGCGACATCGTCGGGTACACCGCGATCGCCATGCTCGTTGCGGGTGTTTGGATGGCGATCGGATTGCTGTTGTTTTGATCCTCGCCGCTTGCGGCTGAGCCGTGTGATCGACGCCGGCTAAGCCGCAAGCGGCTGGCGTCGTTGAGAGGAAATGGAATTGATCATCGAATCCCGCGAATCCTCGATCGCCATCATCGCGCTCAACGATCCGGCGAAGCGCAACGCGCTGTCGCTGACGATGTTCGATGCGCTAGATGACGCGATCGCTCGCGTGGCCGGCGACATGTCGCTCGTCGCGGTCATTGTGCGCGGCGAAGGCCCGGCGTTCTGCGCCGGGTTCGACCTGGGCGCGTGCGTGAACGACCAGGACCTGCTGCCACAGTTTATCCTGCGCCTGAGCGCGCTGATTCGCCGACTGCGACGCCTGCCACAGGTCGTGATCGCGCAGGTGCACGGCCCCGCGCTCGCTGGCGGATGCGCCCTCCTCTCCGCATGCGACTTCGTCTTCGTCGCGCCCGATGCCAAGCTCGGCTATCCCGTTCACCCCATCGGCATCTCACCGGCGGTGACGATTCCCACGCTGCGGCTGGCCTTGGGCGACGGCGCGGCTCGAACCGTGCTTATGTCCGGCGAGATCATCGATGGCGTCGAAGCACATCGTCGCGGGTTGGCGACGCATCTGGCGTCATCCACCAATTCGTTGCCCGCGGAGGCAGTTGCCCTGGCCCAATCTTTGACACGAAAGGGGCCGCATGCCCTGCGCACAACCAAGTCCTGGCTCAACGAACTGGATGGCTCTGTTCTGGACGCCAATTTCGTGCCAGCCGCGGAGGATTCGGCTCGGGAAGCGGCTGGAAACGAGGCTCGCGCCATGCTCGCGGCATACTGGAGCCAGCGGCGGGCGTGAGACGACTCAGACCCCGCCACAGGGCGGTTTCCCCGAATCATCCACCAAAGCGGTTTTTCCCTTGACCGCCGCCCGGTGCAGTGGCATCGTACGCACAGGCGGTCGCTGCCCACGATCGTCCCACGAGCAGCCGGGACCTCATCCCGGCCCCATGCGGTATTGACCGAACCGCCACCCGTGTTCTGGTCCCGCATGGAACAACGTTTCCCGATGGCGACCTTTCAGGCCGTCATCGGGCTTCTTGTTTTTGGGAGTTGCGAGAACGAAGCGGGCGCGCGGGTTTCGCGCATCAACACAGCTTCAGTACCCCGCGTTCATGATCTCCATGAATCGTTCGGCAACCTGCCGCATCCGGTCGCGCTCATCCTCGGTCAGGCCGGGATGATTCGAGAGGTCGACGAGATCGGCCAATTGCCTGCGCCACATCTCCTGCATCATGCGGGTCTGTTCAGGATTGCGGTCGTTGAGCATGTCTCGCTGCACAAGCAGGCTGATGATGGCCGGATGCTGATCGATGGGATCTTCGTGCGACAGGCTCCGCATTCCGCCCTGCACGTTCACCAGCTGCGCCTGTGGCGCAAACGCGTAGATGATGGCGTCGGCCTCGATGCGCCGAGCGGTCTGCACGCGATTGGAGATCACGCGCAGATCGCGTCGCTGCCGATCGAGGATCTCCGCTGACCCCAGCGCGATGTTCAGCCGCAGAATCTCCGTGACCGGCTCGTCGTTGGCGTCCTTGATCACCTTGCCGTGCTCGTCCAGCTTTGCGCGCCGGACCGTGACTCCCACGGAATCGCCAGGACGCTTGGACTGCACGCGGCTCTGCAAATCGTCCTCCATGAACAGCGGCTGGCCGTCGATCTCGATGATGCGATCGCCCACCTGCAGCACGCGTTCTGCCGGAAGGCCGGGGATGAGATCGACGATGCGAATCTCCAGCGGCCCGCCTCGCATCGGAAGCATGGGGGCCATCTCGATCCCGAGCGCGCCGCGCGGAATGTTCACCAGCTGATCCCGCACCACCTGCAGCAGGCGACAGCGCTGCTCAACTGACAACTCCTCGCCGGCAAGCAGCGCGTACAGCTGCATGCGCCAATTCTCGTTACCTCGGAGCGTTTCGGTGGCGGCCTCGCGCTCGGCGAAGTCGTCGCTGTCCAGCCGCACGACGATGTTCAGCACCTCGGGCTCGACCGAAATGTTCTTCAATTGCTCGCGGCTGAACGGCGGCGTGACCTGGTCAATGGTCGAAAACGGATTCTGCTGCTGCAATCGCAATTCGATCTGAGCGCTCGTTTTGCCAGCGCCCGCCAGGGCCAGCATCGACAGACCGGCCGCGATCAGCGAAGTTCGCCACGCGGGCGGAGTCGAGATTTGCCGAGCGATTCGAGGCGGATGAGGCATGGCAGCATCTCCGGGCAACGATGTGACATTGTATCCGCCGCCTCGGATCAGGCGGATCGACAATCCTTCAATGGCCGCGTGCATGCAAAGACAACGGTGGCATAGATGGAGCAGCTTGCCGCCAAAGCCGGTTCGGACCGCCGAAATCCACAACGTTGATGTGGCGTGTTCGTAGCGCGAATCCGCTGCCTTCGCGCCCGACGGCCGCAGGATTGTGTCGCCGATCTCCCCGGCGACTCACCGCAACGCGGATGCAAGGCTCGCGGCGCGCGGGCGCAGCCATTTCACCTTTCGTTCGACCATCTGCAGGAATGACGAGCCCGACAGCCGCGCGAAACTGCCCGTGGCGGCGATGGGCACGATGCTCTCGACGATCAGGTCCTCGACGATCAGCCAGGGGATTGCGGTTCGCTCTTCGTCGGTCAGCGGCTGGTCGGTGGCCTGGTCGTAGCCGCGCACCAGCCAGCGCATGAGGTTGGCGTCGAGGCTCTCAGGCCATTGCTCTGGATGATCCGATTCGCCGACATCCATGGAGAACTGCAGGCACGCATTGGCGATGTCCACCACGCGCGGCTCGATGCGGGCGGAGTCGAAATCCAGGACCGCGGCGATCTCACCCTCGCGGAACAACAGGTTCCCCGGGTGCCAGTCGCCGTGCACGATTCCGCGCGGCCAGGATTCAAAACCTGTTTCCGTCACGCGCCGGGCCGCGTCGTAGTACGCCACGCGAAGGAAATCGATGGTCGGCTCGAGGCTGCTCCATTGCATCGAAGGCTCGACGCGCGTCATAGCCGGGCCGAGCAGTGCGATCTTGGCGTCGAGTTCGGGCGTTGCGTGGAAACCGCCGACGGGCGGGTCGTACCGCGTGTCGAATTCGCGCATGAGCCGGTGGAAGTGGCCGAGCATCTGCCCCACCACCGCCGCCTGCGCGGGCTTGTGGTTGTAGCGCGAGCCCTGGACGTAGTTGAACATCTCGTAGGTGCGGCCGTTGAACTGCAGCATCGAGTTGTTCTCATCGCGCGTGCCGATGAGCCCCGGCACGGGGTAGGCCAGCCGCGCCAGATGCAGTTGGAGATCATGCGCGAACGCGACGCGATAGGGATCATCCTGCCCGGTGGCGCGGCGTTTGAGCAGGTACTCGCCGCGGCGCGAACGGATCTTGATCTTGGGAGAACGGCGCGAGCCACGCGGGAACGATTTGAGCGATTCGATCACCCCGATGTCGTAATGGCTGAGCACCATGGCCAGTTCGTGCGCGTCAAAACGCTCACGATGCGGGTCTTCATGGGAAAGCCCGACACGCGGACCAAGAGGCTGGGGAACGGGGTCAGACATGGAAACGCCGAAACGTCAAAACGTCAAAACGAACAAACTCATGTCGGCGAAGGAACAGGGCAAAGGGCGGCCCAGTCGAGAAGATGTCGCTTGTTATGCATTTAAACGCCGCGTTGACGTGATGGTCGG
>CAZCGB010000024.1:0-12287 GCA_964498045.1 uncultured Isosphaeraceae bacterium | reverse complement strand
CCAATGATCTGCACATCCTTGATGGCGATGTGAGCGGCCTCCTTGATGCGAATGCCGTCCAATTGGGCGACAATCACTGACGCTTTGGTCGTTGACGCGCCGCGAATGACGATCGGCGCGTCGGCGGTCCCGACCAGGCGATCGAAGGACGCGGGGCGATGTCGGCCTGGCATCAGCACGATCTCATCGCCGGGGCGAAGTTTGGCGGCCTTGCTCGCCCAGTCATCTCCCGGGTTGATGAGATACTGCGCTGCAGTGGCTGGCGTGCAGAATGTGCAAATCAACGCGCATGCGCACGCGGCCTTGAGCGTCGTCCGAGCGAACAGGGAATGGCGATACGACCTCTTCACGCGATCTTGTTCCTCAGCGGCGAAGGCAGTCGCACGCACAACAACCATGAATCGGCTTGGACGCGCATGGAGCATGACCCGAGAGCGGCGGGAAGCAGGGTCGTCATGCCCGGACGCATTTTCACGGCTGGGACGCCGCTGACTGTGATTTGAGCGGCTCCAGAGAGCATCATCCAGATCTGCGGCAGTCCTTGCGTCTCAATGGCGAATGACGAGCCTTCCAGTGCATCGACCCGCTCGATCTCGAAGAATTCCGTCTGCGTCAGCGTTGTGGTGGTGACGCCATGATGACTGTTTGGAACGTGCGACTCCGGCAAGCTGTTCAATGTATGACGGCCCGAGAAGTCGATGCACTCAAGAGCCTGCACAACATGCAGCTGTCGGCCTGCGCCGACGCGGCCCCAGTCGTACACGCGAAACGTCGTGTCGCTGGGGGTCTGCACCTCCGCGACGACAATGCCCGCGCCCAGTGCGTGACACGTGCCCGATGGCAGGTAATGGCAGTCGCCAGAGGCCACGGGGATGGCGATGAGATCATGTGCGACCTCGTCGCTCCTGATGTGCTCAGCGAACTGCTCGCGAGTCACTCCGGGCTTGATGCCTTTGTAGATCACTGCGCCCGGCGCGGCGTCGATGACCACCCACGCTTCCGACTTCACGTGCGCACCGGAATGCCGCCGCGCGTACTGCTCGCTCGGATGCACCTGCACGGAGAGGTTTTGCCGCGCATCGAGGTACTTGATCAGCAGGGGGAACCCGCCTTCTGACGAAAGCGGTGCATCACCCATGATCATCTTTTGATGGCCATGGTCTTGCAGGATCTCATGCAATGTCCGGCCTGTGAAGTCGCCGTTGGCGACGATGCTGCGGCCGTCGGGAATGGCAGCCGGCAAATCCGCCAGCTCCCAGCTTTCGCCGATTGGTTGGTCGCCATTTGGCAGATTCTTGCCCCAATGCTGCAACGATCTGCCCCCCCAGACCCGGGGCTTGAGCAGCGGCTGAAAGAGGATGGGAAAGGGCATGCTCATGCGCGGTTGGGATTAATCGGCGATTTTTCGCCACCAATTGCCGTTGCCAGCGTCCGGAAGAATACGATAGAGCAGTCGTCGGCGACATGCTTCGAAAGATCAGTGCGTGCGGCGACACCAATGGAGGCCTCACATGCGTCACAGCCGTGGATGGATGTTTGTGGTGTTCGCAGGCGCGATTGCGCAATGCGGAGCGGCGACGGCGTCGGCCCAAGTGAAGATCTCCATGCCTCCTCCACCGCCGTCGAAGCGCGTGGTCGATGAGACGCCGCCTGCAACCGTGCAGACGACCGGCACGCCTGGGATGACCGCCGCGATTCCTGTGGGCACGCCCGTCGCATCATCGCCGATGGAAGGCGACATCGCCCTTGCCCGATATGCCCAGGCGCGCACCGGCACCTACGACACCTACTTCAATGACGGCACGTATTGGAACAACGGCATCCATTACGTCTCGTACCCCAACTACATACCGCAATTCGTGTGGGGACCGTGGTGGGGCTGGGGTTGGGGAAGCTGGGGCGGGGGCTGGGGCGGTTGCTGGTAAGCGCGCTCACGATCCAATCTCCAATTCAGGCTCCGGCGGCGCGGCGGGATCAGCCGCGCTCTCCACCACTGGGTCGTCGCGCAGCGCTCGCGCCATCGCCTTGACCAGCATCGCGGCCGTGGGCTCGTTCTCATTCCACCGAAGGAACTCCGCACGGCGGCGCCTGGCCTGCGCCTTGGGCATGAGCAGATGCCGGCACACCATGCCGATGTTCTCCAACTCGGTTTCACTTCGGCCGGGGCGCGCCGGCGCGGAGTCGCGGGCGCGTTCCAGCGCCGCGCGTGTCGCGTCGGCGTCTTTCGCATCCAGCATGTCGATGACCGGACTGACCCATCCTCCGACGATGGCGAAGATTCGTGCGGCGTTCTTGCGCTCGCCCGGCAGCACGGCCAGGAATCGGAAATCGTCGAAGTCGCGCGCCTGCGCGAACTCGTGCCGCGTCTTCGGCTCGGTCCGTTCAAGAAGCGTCTTGCAGCGGTTGGCGCCTTCAAAATCAAGTGCCGCGCCGCGCTCTCGCATCTCCAGTTCCATCAATTGACGTGCGATGGCCGGGTGCCGCGCGAACGTGATCGAGCGCGTGATCTGCTGGTGATAATGCTGCATGCTCACCGTGCCATCGCATGGCGCTGGGCAGCGTCCCATCTCCTTGTACGCGCACGCGCGGCCGTTCGGCGCCTGCACGAGGATGTGCTGGAAACGGCACAAATCAAAGGCGTCTTCAAGCATTTCGCGATAACGGCCTGCGGCATGTTTGTCGGCGAACGGGCCGATGAACGTGCCGCTCGCATCGTCCACATGGCCGGTCTTGATCCACTGCGGGAATTCCTGATCCGGGTCGCAGTGCACGAACCACGCCTGCCAGCGATCGAGCATGCTCTTGTACGAATGCGGCAGACGAATCCGCGCAATCTGCAGCGTGGCCCAGTCGGCTTCGAAACTTGATCCGACGGTGAGAGCCCGTACGCGACGCGCGATCAGACGCAGATCGACGCGGCGCGATTTGACATCCTCGGGATCAATCGGTCCGAGGCGCACGCGCGCGGCCCGGCGAAGGTCAGCCGTCTGCAGCAGCGACAACGTGCCCTCTGATTCATCCTCGATGATCAGTACGCCGGGCTTCGCCGGCAGCGCGAGGAACGCCGCATAGTCTGCTGCCAGATCTCCTGTCAGCTCCACCGCCAGATCCAATGGCGGGCAAGGGGGGATCAGGTTCTGCGAACGCTCGGCGGACACGCGGCGATTGTAGTTTGCGGCGTCCGCGCGCATGTCGAATCACGGATACGGCATTGTGAACGAATACATCCCAGAGCCAGCGTCGAGCACCACATGGCCGCCGTCTATTCGCATTCCACTGACGCCCACCGCGCCAAGCGACG
This sequence comes from uncultured Isosphaeraceae bacterium, assembly GCA_964498045.1. Classification (GTDB taxonomy): domain Bacteria; phylum Planctomycetota; class Phycisphaerae; order Phycisphaerales; family SM1A02; genus DATKJG01. Next base: position 8,986 of record CAZCGB010000024.1, on the reverse strand, counting down.
GCTTGCCGGATTCCAGCACGTCAGCGCCCTCTTTGGCGGGCAGATGAATTGACGCTGTCGTGTTGGCTGGAATCGTGAGTTCCAGCGTGAACGTCCCGCGTTCGATCTTCCACGCGCTCACGATTATTCCGCGAATCGAGCGATAGGCCGCGCTCGCGCTGGCAAGCCCTCCGCCGATCTGCGGCTGAATCACGATGCGCTCAAAACCCACGGTTTCCGGATCGCATGCGATTCCCGCCGCGCTCTCGAAGAGCCATTGGCCGCACGAACCCAGCGAGTAGTGGTTGAACGAATTCATGCTCGCGTCAGGATGCACACCGGTCTCTGGCGTCCAGCCGTTCCATCGCTCCCAGATGGTCGTCGCGCCGTGTTTGACGGAGAACAGCCACGATGGAAAGGAATCCTGCATGAGAAGGACATAGGCGATGTCCGAGCGTCCGCCGGCGGTCAGCACGGGCAGGAGATGGCTGACGCCGACGAAGCCGGTCGAAAGGTGATCGCGCTTGGACTTGATGTCATCGATCAGGTGCTGCATCGCCTTCTCACGCATCGCGTCAGGCAGCAGGTTGAATCGCAGGGCGAGGATGGAGCCGCATTGCGTGTCGCCGTGGATGCGGCCGTCGGCGGCAACGTACTTGGAGCAGAACGCTGCGCGAATTCCATCGAACAGCTTCTGGTACTCGCGCGCCTCACGTTCGCGCCCGAGCGCGATCAGGGATTGCGAAACAATGTCCGCGGCATGCGCGAAGTACGCGGTTCCGATCAGGTCCTTCGGCGTGTCCGCGTCGATGGAGAGCCAGTCGCCGTAATCATTGCCCCGGGCGTGATCGCGGATGAGATTGGTGGAATTCGCCTCGCACCATCGCACCCAGCGGATCATCGAATCGATGTTGCGTTCGAGGATGCGCGTATCGCCGTATTGCCGGTGCATCAGCCAGGGCACGATGACGCCTGCGTCGCCCCACGCAGGCGTTCCGAAACTCAATCCCTTCATCGAAGGCGCGACATCGCAGTGGGCACCGTCATCGCGCTGCGCGTCTGTGACGTCAGTCATCCATTTGGTCATGAACGCCGCGACGTCGGCGTTGTACGCCGCGGTCGGCAGAAACACCTGCGCATCAGCCATCCAGCCCATGCGTTCATCGCGCTGCGGACAGTCGGTGGGGATGCTGAGATAGTTGCCGATCATGCCCCAGACGATGTTGGATTGCAGTTGATTGATGTCGGGATTCGAACATGAAAATGAGCCATCCCTCGGAAGGTCGGAACTAAGCACGATGCCGGTGACCGTATCCAGCGGAGGCTGCGTGTTGAGTCCGGTCAGCTCGACATATCGAAATCCATGGAACGTGAAGCGTGGCTGCCACTGTTCTTGACCACCGCCCTTGCAGATGTACGTGTCAGTCGAAGTCGCGCCGCGCAGATTCGCGGTGTAGACCGTGCCGTCGGGGTTGAGCATCTCGGCATGGCGCAGCGTGATGACCGTGCCTTGCGGCGCCGCGATCTTCAGGCGCACCACACCGACCATGTTCTGGCCAAGGTCGAACGTCCAATGGCCGGGCGCGGGTTCGTTGACGGTCCTCGCAGGCAGTTGTGTGATGATCCGGATGGGCTGGGCGATGTCGCTTTGCAGCGTTCGAGTCTCACTGCGCGTCTGCGCGGCGGTCCATGTGTTGTCATCGAACCCGTTCGCATCCCATCCCGGCAATTCCAGATTCGCGTCGTACGTCTCTCCTTTGAACAAATCCGCGAGCAGCAGGGGGCCGGGGTGGGTTTTCCATGTCTCGTCGCTGACGATTCGTTCGATGCTCCCGTCGGCGAATTCGATTTCGAGTTGCGCGATCAACGCCGGCCGCTGGCCGTAGAAGCGAAACGCATTGAAGAGTCCCGCATGGCCGCAGAACCAGCCGTCGCCCAGCATCGCGCCCAAGACATTGTCGCCTGAATGCACCTGAGCGGTGACGTCGTACACCTGGTAGCGAACCCGCTTGGCATAGTCGGTCCAGCCTGGCGCGAGCTGTTCATCGCCGACGCGCTGGCCGTTGAGGCGGAATTCATAAAGCCCAAGCGCGGTGGCGAAGAGGCGAGCGCTGCGTATCTCGCCGGCGACCTTGAACGGATTGCGCAGATACGGGAGCGGCGATGGGACGAGGTTTGCCGCCGCGTTCTCCGCGACGTCCGTTTCCATCGCTCTGCCGTCGACGGTGTACCGGATGTGCAGGACCTTGGCGTGGTTGTACGCGGGATCGCCGCCGAGCATGGCATTGCTGGCGACGAGGTCATCGGGATTCTTCGCAACGATGCGCGCGACAAGATCGGTGACGTCCCGTTTCACCAGTCCATCGAAGGTGGCGTACTGGGCTTCGATGATTTTGATGTCAGGGCTTGCCGGTTTCGCTTCAATCCATTTCGCGCTCCAGTCGCCGGCCTGCATCAATCCCATCTCCCAGCGCGCCGGTTCGCTCCACGGGCCGGGCACGCCATCTCGATTCCACGACTGGACTTTCCAGAGGCAGCGCTGCCGCGAATGCAGAGCGGTCCCGCCATACTCGACGTGCGCAGTGTTTGACGAATCGACCTTGCCGCTGTCCCACAGGTCGCCGCTGTCCCGGTCGAGCAATTCCGGAGTCGACGCGACAAGGATGCGAAAAGCCGTCTGCCTTTCAGCCCGGCGATCTGCTGCCACAATCCAACTCAGGCGCGGCTTGTCCTCCTCCACGCCGAGTGGATCCACCAGATACTCACAGCGAAGGTATTCGGCGCGCAGGCCGCTGGTGTGCGCGGCCGGGCCTGCGGCCAGCATGGCCAGCAATGCGAGGAGTTGAGTCAGCAGTTTCGCGATGGGACGGGCGGACATGGTTTCTTGGACATGCAAATGCGGAGTGACGGTTGGACCCGGGCCGGCGCGAGGCGGATGATTCTGTCGAAGCGACCCGGCATTGCTCCGCCTCGCTCTGGCCTGGCTTGGATTCGTGATTCAGGTCAATCGCCGAAACTGGTTCTGACTGCGCGGGCCATCGCGATGATGGGCGAACCCAGCGGAACGAGTCTCTGCTTGTTGGCGGCGAAAAGGATGTCGATGTCGTCGATCTTGCCTTCGCGCATCACCACCATTCTCCCGCTCGCGCCGTTGAGCAGCATCTCCACCGCCTGATGGCCGAACTGCGTGGCGAGGATGCGGTCGGGCGGTGAGGGCGGGCCGCCCCGCACCACGTGGCCGAGCACTGTTGTTCGCACATCACATTGAATGCGTTGTCCGATCTCGTACGCCACGCGCTCGCCGACGCCGCCAAGTTTGACGGGGTCGGGGCTGGTGGGATCGAGCCTGGCCACGGTCATCGCCCCGCCGACAGGCTTGGCGCCCTCGGCCACGACGATGATGGCGAAGCCCGGCCCGGCTCCACGCTTCATTCGGCTTTCCAAGTAGCCGCACAATTTGCCCATGTCATAGGGAATCTCCGGAATGAGAATCACATCCGAACCCGAGGCCACGCCCGAGTACAAGGCCAGCCAGCCCGCGTTGCGGCCCATGACCTCGCACACCATCACCCGGTGGTGGCTGTCAGCGGTCGAATGCAGTCGGTCGAGTGACATCGTCGCGGTGGAGAAGGCCGTCATGAAACCAAAGGTGATGTCTGTTCCGACGATGTCGTTGTCGATGGTCTTGGGTACGCCGATGCACGGCACGCCGGCCTCGACGAACGGCGCGGCGCAGGTCATCGTGCCGTCGCCGCCGATGACCACCAGGCCGTCAATTTGATTGGCCTTGAGGTGATCCAGGCATTGCTGCAGGCGATTTTCGAAGAGCGGTTTGCCGCTGGAATCGTTGCCGCAGTGCACGCGCGTTGGGTTGCACTTGTTGTTGGTGCCGAGGATTGTTCCGCCACGCGTGAGGATGCCTGAGACGTCAAGCGCGGAGAGTTCGCGCATGCGGTTCTCGACCAGTCCCTGAAAGCCATCAAGGATGCCGACGACGCTGAGGCGATGTTGATAGATGGCGGTCTTGGCGACGGCTCGAATGACGGCATTGAGGCCAGGGCAATCACCGCCGCCGGTGAGTACGCCGATACGCTTGAGGGTGGGCATGGGGGCAATGGAAACGTCAAAACGTCGAAACGTCAAAACGTCGAAGCACGAGGGCCGGCAATGACGGAGCCAGATTCGGAATATGCCCTGCATCCGATTGGTTGGTTCAAGCGAAGTTGCGAGGTAGACTGGCCGACCCGGCTGATCGAATCGCACGAGGAACACCCCATGAGGCTCGCCCGAACTGACGAACGCCCGCGCATCCTCCTGGGCATCCCAGTCTTCAACGAGCAGCGCTACGTTGCCAAGGTTCTGGCCGAGGTGCGCAAATTCGCGCCGGACGACATTCTCGTCATCGACGACGGCTCCTCCGATCAGACGCCCATGCTGCTTGCTCAGCAGCCGGTCGAAGTGATTCGACACGCCGAGAACCGCGGCTACGGCCGGTCGATGCAGGACATGCTGCGGTGGGCGGATTTTGACGGCTTCGACTGGCTGATCACGATGGATTGCGATGAGCAGCATGAGCCGGCGGCGATCCCGCGGTTCATTGAGCGCATTGTCGCCAACGAAGCCGACGTGATTTCCGGCAGTCGCTATCTGCTCACCGATCCCAGTGGAGACGCGCCGCCGATCGACCGCCGCGCGATCAACGTGCAGATCTCCGAGGAGATCAATCGCCGCCTGAACCTGTCGCTGACCGATTCGTTCTGCGGGTTCAAGGCGTATCGCGTCAGCGCCTGCCGCAGACTTCTTCTGAATGTGGATGGTTACGACTTTCCCATGCAGTTCTGGGTTCAGGCGGTTGCGCACGGCCTGATGATCGAGGAGCTGCCGGTGCGATTGATCTACAACGATCCGACGCGCACCTTCGGCGGGCCGTTGAATAATCCGGAATCGCGGCTTGAGACCTATCGCCGCACGATGCACAACGAGATCATCGCCAACCGTTCGAGGCTGCCTGTAAGCGCCACGCAGGGGCTGAATGTTTGCCGTATGAACGTGTGCGAGTGCGGGTAAGGCGCGTCACCCTTCGCCTACGATGCCGCTGTGTCGTTGGAATCAATCACGATTGATCCGCCGCTGAATCGCTGGCATGCGCTACTGGGCGCGAAGCCGAAGGGCGAATTGTCCGCACGTTCGTTGCGAGATTGGCGTGAAATGACGCGCCGGGAACTGGGGTTGCCGATCGATCAGGCGGTCCTCGCCACAGGACACCAGCCGACGCTCTGGCATCCGGGAATCCTGGCGAAGTATGTCGCCGTGGATGCGGTGCTGCGAACTGGCGAATCCTCGGCTTCGGGGTTGAATGTCATCGTCGATCAGGATGTGGTGGACTGCGGTTCATTCGATGTGCCGATGCGGCGAAACGATGGATCGCTGGCGGCGCGACGCATCGAGCTTGCGCCGATGCCGAGTGACGCCGGCGTGCCGGCTGGATGGCATCCGGCATTTGTCCCGCGTTCGCCAAGGATTGAAGCGGTGGCGGAATTGCCGCAGTTGCCGGATGCGGCGATTCGACTACAAGACGCCCTGAAGCGGCATGCGACGGCCCCCAATGCCGCCGTCCAGTTGGCGGGCGCGCTTTCAGACTTGATGAGCGTCTGCGCCGGCGTTGAAGCGATGCCGACGATCATGGCCTCGCATTTGATGCGGACGACGCTGGCTTCCACGCTGATTGAGGAGATGCTGACGAATCCGCATCGCTGCGCCGAGGCGTACAACCGCGCTGTCGTGAAGTTTCCCGAATCACGACTGACGGAACTTTCGATTCGTGATGACTACGTCGAATTGCCGCTGTGGCGAGTCCGCGTGGACGATCGCGGCACCGCCCAGCGCGTCCGCGCGTATGACGCCGATCTTGAATCGGCCGGTACGACCGGGCCGCTGCTGCTGCCGCGGGCCCTGTTCATGACCGCGATCATCCGGCTGGCAGTAGCCGACCTCTTCGTGCATGGCCTGGGCGGGCGCTTGTATGACCGGGCGATGGAGCTGTGGATAAGGGACTGGCTTGGAGTGGATGTCTCGCCGATGGCAGTGGCGAGTGCGACGGTGCGCTTGCCGCTGATGCACGCGCATGAACTCGCGGAAGTGCGGGGCGGGAGATTGTCGCTGGCCCAAGGCCGCATGCGACGGTTGACGCATGATCCTGAATCGGAGTTCAAGTCGCAGTCAGACCGTCCAGGACCGATCAAGCGGGAGTTGCTGCACTTGATCAAACGCTTTCCTCGGCGGAGTCATGAGCGGCGGACTGCATTCATCGCCATGCACCAGCGGCTTGAGGAGATGCGCCTGTCGCGTGCGAAGGCGATTGAGCACGCGCGCAGCGAAATCGCGCGATTGGCGCGACTTGCAGGAGACGCAGCGATCGCTGAGCGCCGTGATTGGGCCTTCGCTCTGTATCCGGAGGCTGCGCTGCGAGAATTGGTCGAGCGCATTCGATCAAGCTGAACGCGAGCTCGGACGTCTTGCAATAACGGACCGACGCATCGGAACGATGCATCCAGGTCGCAGCGGCTTCACTCACTTTTCCGCACCAGCGTTCGCATGATCTCGCGCGGAAACGCGCCGAGGATGGTGACTTTTTCGGTCGATTCCTGCACGACAAGCCCGCGGCTGTGCGAGACGAACAGCGTCGTTCGTTCGTCGGCGTCCGCAAAGCGCAGGTCAGCTTCGAAGTGAATCTCGATCTGGGCGGCCGGCTCCTCACCGCGCGGCGTGCGAATCGTCGCATCACCCGTGTAGGAAATCGTGCGCCTTGCGACGCCTTTCTCGCGTTGTTTCCTGGGATTGTCCAATGCGACCACGCGCATCGCGGATTCGCTGGAGAAAGGCTGATTCGGCAGCAAAGTTGACGGGCAGATCGTCAGCGGGGGCTCAAAGATCGTCAGGGCGTTTTCCTTCCGGTCGATCGCCGCGGTCAGTGCGATGGAGCCGTCGTCGTTGCGTTTGAGAAACTCCGTGCGCCGCTCGCCTTCGCTGGAGGCGATGCTCGCGGCGTGCTCCGAGGTCGATTCGCGACGAATGACGATTGCCTCTTCAGCTTCTCCGTCTTGATCGAGCACGGTGAATTTTTCTTCGCCAACCTCCAACGGGAAAAGGGCCGGCGCTTCGATGGCTCTTGTGGCGGGCGTCGTTGCGGTCACCGCGAACGGCGACATGGCGCTCGCGTTGTTCTTCGATTGCGGCGCGGAGCTGCACCCCCCAACGGCAATCGCCATGATCAGCAGGACGGTTCGGCCTGCGTGACCAGCCACACACCCGATGCATGACCTCGCGGGCAGTTGCGGATTCTGTCGCATTCCAACTCGCTGTCGCACTTTATTGTCCGGCCGCCGTGACCGGCAGTCCCTTGGCCTTCCAGATCTTGCGCAGTTCGGTGATGTCGATCGGCTCGGTGATCGAGCCGTCGCCGTGCACGCGGCGGATCAGATTGCCTTTGCTGTCGTAGGTCGTGGTGAAGGGCGGGGTTTCCGGCGTCAGATAGGTCGTCAACGTGAAGTTGCCTTCGCTTGTCCGCTCCCACTTGTCCACACGTTGGTAGACCTTCGGCTTCATGCTGCTGGTGACATAGAAGTACCAGCCATACTCCTTCGGTTCGGTCGCGTCGCGCGGCATCAACCGGCCGACAATCCAACCAAGCGCCTGCGAAAGGTACACGTCGGGAACTTCCCATTCGCTGGACACGGGCTCTGTGGTGCCGGTGCTCTTGACGACCGTCAGCGTCGGTCGCGGCTGACCGGTGCTTGCCGCTGACCGCAATCCCGTTTCGGCCTCGCTGATTTCCGCCTCGCCCTGGCGCTGCGTGCCGCGCACTGACCACGCTTCGTCGGATTGATCCCATGCCATCCAGTACAGCGCGATCGAGTCGTAAAACACCTTGCGCGTGGCGTCAACGATGTAGCGTCCCTGCACGCGCACAAGCAAGCCGTCTTCGCGCTCGGTGGCGTTGTACTTGGTTTCGTCCTTCGCCGGGTTGAGGGACCCGCGCTTGGCGGCGAGAATCTCAATCAGCGCGCAACCGATTTCCGTGCCTCCGGTCCCAGTGGCGCCCGGCTTGGAGATGCGCGTCCATTGCTTCTGACCGACAAGGCTTCGCAGTCTCTCGGGCGTCATCGTGGCCAGCAGTTCCTGGCCGTTCTGCACACGCGCGTTGCGCGATTCCGCCACCTGCGCCTGCGTGCGCATGTCGAGCGTGGCGAAGCACGATTCCCACACCGATCTCATCAGATTGAAATTGTCCGGTACCGTTTGCATGGCGAAGACCATGAACTCGGTGGGGGCGATCGGCAGAACCAGCCAGCCGGTGACGACGCTCTGGCCGTCCTTGGTCGTCCGTTCGAGATAGCACATTTGCCCCGTGAGACCGCCAGCCGTATGCGCCTCGTTGGCGACGACGCGGTACGGCGTCTTTGCGCGATCCAGTTCCTTGAGCAGGTCATCGATCTGTCCGGCAGCCGTCGGCTTGGGAAGCGACGACTTCATGGTCTGCAGGCGCATCGTCCAGGTGGGCGATTTCGGGCTGTCGGAGAGCGTGACGACGATTTGGCCGTTGAGGTTCTCCGCAACGGTGTTTGACCCCTTGGGTGGATTGAATCGCAGGTTGAGCGATTCGATGTCCAGAGGGGTGGGATCCAGCATCGGATTCACGTTTCTGCTGGCACCTGGCTCGACCTGCGCATGGGCAGGCGGCGTGAATGCAAGTCCTGTGATGGCAAGGACCAACGTGAGGATCGCTGGCGCAGGAAACGCGTTCTTCACGAGTGTTTGGAGGTTCATCATGGCAAAACTCTATCGCAGAAGGCGGTCAGGCGTCCGCCTGCGGCAGACGGTGATTGAATGGGGATATGCAGCACTGGAATCGGCGGATGCGCGGAATCTGTGCGAAAATCAGATGCTTGGACAAGGTGAGTTGACAGTGCCGCTGGGGGCCGTATTATGACCGATTCGCACCCACAGG
>CAZCGB010000023.1:0-12406 GCA_964498045.1 uncultured Isosphaeraceae bacterium | reverse complement strand
GATTCGACCGGTGGTAGTCGAACATGATCGTCTCAGCGGCGCGTTTGCCTTCGTCGTAGCAGGCGCGTGGACCAATCGGGTTCACGTTCCCGCGATAGCTCTCAGGCTGGGGATGCACCGTCGGGTCACCGTACACTTCGCTTGTGGAGGCATGCAGGACCTTCGCGCGGTTGCGCTTGGCGAGGCCGAGCGTATTGATCGCCCCCATCACGCTGGTTTTGATGGTCTTGATGGGGTTGTACTGGTAGTGCCCGGGTGCGGCCGGGCATGCGAGGTTGAAGATCTCATCGACCTCGAGGAAGAACGGATGCGTGACGTCGTGCCGGATGAGTTCGAAATTCTTGCATCCGAGCAGATGCTCGATGTTCGACTTCTGCGAAGTGAAGAAATTGTCCAGACAAATGACATCGTGCTTGGCTGCGACCAGCCGGTCGCAGAGATGCGAACCCAGGAATCCCGCGCCGCCAGTGACGAGAATGCGTTTGATCATGGTTTCGGCGACCGGGGTGCAATGGATTGCGTCTGGAAGCAGGCCTTGGCGCCATTCTTGTCGCCGAGGCGGGTCCGCGAAAGCGTATCCCATTTCCCGCCATTCAAGTAGTCGGCTGAATTTTCATCCGCACTCAGTCGATAATCTGGAGTGAGCAAGCCGCCGACGGGCGTTCGGCAGCCCGCCAGAACTCAGCTTTGACGCCACTTCCCCCGCCGCCAGCGATTTGGCATAATGCCGGGGCTCGACCGATCGAGCCCAATTCCATGAGCGTGCAAGAGCAAATTCGACATTATCTGGCCGAGCGGTTCCTCTTCGAACCCGAGGCGAAGATCGACCCTTCGCAGTCGCTACTGCGCGCAGGCATCCTCGATTCCACCGGCGTCATGGAAGTCGTCATGTTCCTCGAAGAGACTTTTGGCATCCAGGTGCGCGACGACGAACTGGTGGCGGCCAATTTCGACACCATCGCCGGAATGACGCGCTTCGTCGAAACCCGCGTCGCAGACAAGAGCGCGGCCTGACGCGACGGCAGGCGGCTCGCGGCGCCCATTTCTTGCATGAGTTCCGGTTGCAGGAGTTTCGGCGTGACGCTGCTACACGACAGTCTTCGAACCACGGCGGCGAATCGACCTGAACGCACCGCCGTGCTTTGCGACAACCGTGCGACGTCGTTCGCCGAACTCGATCGCGCAAGCGATTCGCTTGCCGCCGCGCTGCAGCAAAGCGGCGTCGGGCGCGGCGATCGCGTGGCGACTCTGCTTGAGAATTCCATCGAGCTGGTCGTGAGCATGTTCGGAGTACTCAAGGCAGGCGCGGCTTTCACCCTGATCTACCCGGGCACGCCCGCGATCAAACTGCGGGCCCTGTTGAACGATTGCCAGCCAAGAACACTGATCGCTCCGCGAAGTCTTGAGACCGCGTGTCTCGAAGCTTCGAACGGGTTGAGCACCCCGCCGAAGCTCTTGCATTGCGGACCGGGCGAGGAGTTTGAAGCGATACTCGCCAAGCGCGGCGAAACGCTCCGTGACGTCCGCATAGCCAGCGGCGATCTGGCCGCAATCATCTACACATCTGGCTCCACCGGCGATCATAAGGGCGTGATGCTTCCGCACAAGACGCTTTCCAGCACCACAGGCGTGATCGCTGACTATCTGGGCAACACCGCTGACGACGTCGTCGCCTGCGTGCTTCCATTGACATTCAGTTACGGACTCTGCCAGGTGCTGGCCGGCGCATTGACCGGCTACACGCTGCTTCTGGAACAATCGTTTGCGTTTCCCCTCGACGTGCTCAAGCGCATGCGCGAACATCGGGCGACGGGAATGCCCGCGGTGCCGACGATCATCGCGCGGATGTTGCAGGTCCTGCCGCACGATGGCGTGGACCTGTCGTCGTTGCGCTACATGACCAACGCGGCTGCTCCGCTGCCGCCGGCGCACATCCAGCGCGTGCGTGAGCTGCTGCCGCAAGCTCGGTTCTTCTCAATGTACGGCCAGACTGAATGCACGCGCACGTGTTTTCTGGACCCGGAACTGATCGATCAATTCCCGTCATCCGTCGGACGCGGCATCGCGAAATCAGAAGTGTTTGTCATCGATGACAGCGGGCGGCGCGCCGGGCCAAATGTTGTCGGCGAACTCGTCGTTCGCGGCACGAACGTGATGCAAGGCTATTGGAATCGCCCCGCGCAGACCGCCGAGAAACTCCGGCCTTGTCCCGATTTGCCCGGCGGAACGGCGCTGTTCACCGGCGACCTGTTCAGAACCGATGACCACGGCCTGCTGTACTTCGTCGCTCGAGCCGATGATGTCTTCAAGTGCCGCGGCGAGAAAGTCAGTCCGCGCGAGATTGAGAATGCCTTGTGCCAGATGCCTGAAATCTCGGAGGCCGCCGTCTTCGGCGTGGATGACCCGATCGACGGCATGGCGATCAAGGCGGTGATCGTGCCCCGAGAGGACATGACGATCCTGGAACGCGATGTGCGCAGACATTGTCATAGGAATCTCGAGGCAGCGCTGATGCCCAAGCACATTGAGTTCCGGAAATCGCTGCCAAAAACGGAATCAGGAAAAGTGCGCAAGCGGGACCTTCGCTCAAATGACATGGCGGACACTCACTGAACCATGTGTGGCCTCGCAGGCATCCTGTTTGACCGCTCCCGCGCACGCGCCACCTTCGACGATCTCACGCGCATGGCCGCAATGCTGCGCCATCGCGGGCCCGACGGCTGGGGAATGTTCCTTGACGACCACGTCGGCCTGGCGCACGCGCGATTGAGCATTCTCGACTTGGCCGGGGGAGCCCAGCCGATGGGCAATGCCGAAGGGGACGCGTTCGTCGCGTTCAACGGCGAAATCTTCAATCACGTTGAGTTGCGAACTGAACTCGAATCGCGCGGCCACCGCTTCCGCACACGCAGCGACACCGAAGTCATCCTGCACGCCTACCGACATTGGGGCGACAAGGCCTGGGAGCACTTCAACGGGCAGTTCGCCTTTGCGCTGTGGGATGCAAGGCGCAAGCAACTCTGGCTCGTTCGTGACCGTGTCGGAATCCTGCCACTTCTCTACGCGCAGTCGGGCGGCCGCGTCGTGTTCGCGTCAGAGATCAAGGCGATCTTCGCCACAGGCTTCATTTCGAGGCGGCCTGACCCGCAGGCGCTGGGGCAGATCTTCACGCTCTGGTCCGCTGTGCCGCCTTCCACCGTGTTCAACGACATCAAGAGTGTCGAGCCTGGCTCGGCGATCCGATTCGATGAACGGCTCATCTCCGCGCGCACCCGCTTCTGGCGACCAGGCTTCGGCGCTGCACACACGACCTCGGCAGCGCCGCCGCCGTCAACCTCGATTGATCTGGCCGCCGCCCAGCTTGAGGAGCGTCTGAAGGCCGCGGTGAACCTGCGATTGCGCGCCGATGTGCCCGTGGGCGCGTATCTCAGCGGCGGGCTCGATTCGTCCGTCATCGCCAGCCTCATTCAGCAGAGCGAATCCGCGCCGCTTCAGACGTTTTCGCTGCGCTTCGATGACCCCAACTACGACGAAACCGCTCCGCAGCGCACAATGGCGCAGCTGCTGGGCACAAAGCACCACGAAATCGTCGTTGGCGCCGCCGACATTCAAAGCGCCCTGGCCGAGGTGACCTGGCATGCCGAGACGCCCCTGCTTCGCACAGGGCCGGCGCCCATGTTCCTGCTTTCGAGGCTTGTGCGTGAAGCCGGCATGAAGGTCGTTCTCACCGGCGAGGGCGCGGATGAATTCCTCGCCGGCTACGACATTTTCAAGGAGAGCGCGATTCGTCGATTCTGGGCTCGCCAGCCGGGTTCGCAGGCGCGCCCTGCATTGCTCGCACGTTTGCACCGGTATGTCGCCGCGGATCGGACCGGCACGATGTGGCAGGAGTTCTTCCGAGCCGGCCTCTTGCAGACCGACGATCCGTTTTACTCGCATCGCATTCGCTGGAACAACACCGCATGGACGCAGCGACTGCTTTCCAAGGATGTGCGCGCGGAGATCGATCACGCGCGCATGGAGGACGACATTCTCGGAGCCTTGCCGGAAGGCTGGAGGGATTGGCCGCCGCTGGAGCGCGCGCAGATGATCGAGATCGCGACGTTCATGACGCCATACCTGCTCACGAGCCAGGGTGATCGAATGGCGATGGCGCACGGCGTCGAGGTGCGGTATCCGTATCTCGACCCTGACGTCATCGACTTCTGTCAATCACTGCCTCGAGCGTGCAAGATGCGCGGCCTGCGCGACAAGGTCGCGCTGCGGCGCATCGCATCGAGCAGATTGCCCGAGGAGATCTGGAAGCGGCCGAAGTGGCCGTACCGCGCGCCGATCGCCGGCGCGCTCTTTGGCGACGATGCGCCGGAATATGTCCGAGAACTGCTTTCCGCGTCCCGTATCGACCAATATGGCCTGCTCGACGCTGCGGTCGTCACCGGTCTGCTCAATCGGGCAAGGCAAAACACAGTGCGTATCGGGGAACGAGAGGAAATGGCCCTTCTTGGCGCGCTGACGCTCCAGATTCTCGCGGCTCAGTTTGCCGATGAGTTTGAAGCACGGTTGCGGGAGTCATTGCGCCGGTTGAACGAGTCGCCGCCGCAGGTGAAAGAGGATCGCCGGACGCCGACTGGAACTGCTCAAGTTCCGCTGGCCCAGCCGACGCGTCCGGGAGTATGATGGCGTTCCGGCCACAAGGCCCAAGGAAGGAGAACGACGCAGCACATGGGAAGTGTGTCGCGTGTCAGCACGTCCGAGGGGGGTAGCCGCGCCCACGTCGCCGCTGCTGGGGTTTTCAATGGTCAGGTCACCGCGAGTCGGTGGCTCGATATCGATTGCGCCTCTGCCTGCGCGGAAATCGAAACCGCGATGCGCGAGATCATCGGCCGGAAACTCCGTCGCCGCGGCATCGTCATGGGCGTGAGCGGTGGAATCGATTCCTCAGTCTGCGCAGCCCTGGCCGCTCGCGCGCTGGGCAAGGATCGGGTCCTCGCGCTGTTCATGCCCGAGCGCGATTCGTCGCCGTCGAGCACCGCCAAGGGCCGCATGCTCTGCGAATCGCTCGGCATTCAGTCGCGGCTGGAGGACCTGACGCCGACGCTTACTGCCCTGGGGTGCTATCGCTGGCAGAACCAGGCGATTCGCCAGGTGTTTCCACAGTTCAAAGACGGCGATCGATTCAAGATCATCGTCGCAGGCAACCTGCTGGAGAGCGATCGCCTCAATTACTTCTCACTCGTCGTCGAACACGAAGGTGTGCAGCAGACCGTCCGCCTGCCGCTGGATGCGTACCTGGAGATGGTGGCGGCGACGAACATGAAGCAGCGCGTCCGCAAGCTCATGGAGTATTCGCACGCGGACAGGCTCAACTACGCCGTACTCGGCACGCCCAATCGCCTCGAATATGACCAAGGCTTCTTCGTCCGCGGTGGCGACGGATTGGCCGACTTCAAGCCCATCGCGCACCTGTATAAGTCGCAGGTGTTCGCGATTGCGCGCCACCTGGGCCTGCCGCGCGAGATCTGCGAGCAGACCCCCACCACCGACACTTACAGCCTGCCGCAGACGCAGACGGAATTCTACTTCGCGCTGCCCTATCAGCAGATGGACCTGCTGCTCTACGCTTATGTCAACGGCATTTGCGCGGACGACGCGGCGAAGGCATTGGATTTGAAGGCCGAACAGGTGCAGCGGGCGTTTCGCGACATTGACGCCAAGCGGCGGGTGTCGATGCAATTGCATCAGCCGGCCCTCCTTGTGCATGAACACGACTGGTCAGTCGGCGGCGAAAGCGGAGGCATGAGATGAGCTTCGGCCGCCGCGCGTTGATCGCCACGGCGGTGCTCGGCCTGGCAGCCGTCGGCACCGGAGGCGCATGGCTGTTGCGCGATGACGGTTCCAATCCGGGAGAAGGCATGCTGCGAGCGGATGACGTGGACCTTTCTGTTCTCGATCGCGTCAGCGACCAGACGTGGAATCGACTGGCCAGCATGCGCATCTATTTCGGCCATCAATCCGTCGGATGGAACATGCTGGCGGGTATCGCCGACATCCAGGCGCGCAAGCCGAACGTTCGACTGAACATCGTCGAGAGTCGCGACACGCAGGGCCCGGGCGGAGCATTTGTGCATTCGTCGATCGGTCGCAACCAGCATCCCATCGAGAAGATCGATGACTTCGCGAAGATGCTGGGCGAAGGCGCTGGAGTCGGCGCGGATGTCGCGCTGGTGAAGCTGTGCTACGTCGACATCGATGAGAACCGCGATGTCAGCGCCTTGTTCAAACACTACGACGAGACCATGTCGCGCCTGCAGCGCGAGCATCCCGGCACCGTAATCGTGCGCGTGACCTCGCCGCTGACCACCGTCGAGCGCGGCCCCAAAGCGCGCATCAAGGCGCTGCTGGGCCGCAGCCTTGATGGCTATGGCGAGAACGCAAATCGCGAGCGCTTCAATGCGCTGGTTCGCGGCTCGACAAGCGCAAAGGCGCCGCTGTTTGATCTCGCAAGGATCGAATCGACGTTGCCTGACGGCTCGTCAGCGATGTACAACGTCTCAGGAAAATCCGTGCCTTGCCTGGCCGGGCAGTACACGCATGACGGGGGCCATCTCAACGACGCTGGCCGCATGATCGCGGCCCGTGAACTGCTTTTGCTTCTGGCGGAAATCGCCGCCGAGCACGAGGAAGCGAGCGCCGGGTCATGACGGCCATCCAGCGATCGCCATCCGTGCCGGACATCGCCCAAGCGACTGCTCCACGACTTGCGCTGGGCCCCGCGGCAACGCCCATGTCGCGCGAAATCGCTGAGTACATCCCGGTCGGCGATGATCAGATCTACACCGTCTTGCACGAATCACAGATTCAGCGGCGCGGGCTCGCGCTGGTCGCCGGCGGCTTTGGCGGAGAACGGGAGCGCGGCTACCTCACGCTCGTGCACTGGGCCCGCCGGCTTGCGGCGATCGGCTTCGACGTGCTGCGCTTCGATTATCGCGGCATGGGTGAAAGCACCGGCGCCTTCGAGCACATGACGCTCTCAAATTGGCGCGAAGACGTCATCGCCTGCTGCCGCCATCTGCGCGAACGCGACGATCGCCTGCCGCTGCTCATGCACGGCATGCGCCTTGGAGCGGTGCTTGCCAGCGAGGCGTTCAACCCGCAATTCGGCGGGAATGGCGACGCCCTGCTTCTGTGGGGACCGCCACAAGGCGGGCGCGAACATCTTTGGGAACTGCTCCGAAAGCTGATGATGGTGGAGATGACCGCCCGTCCCGAAGCCGCACGCCGCACGCGCGAGGAGTACGTCGCGCAGATCGAAGCTGGCGAAGCGCTCAACGTCGACGGGTACTTCTGGACGAGGAAATTGTGGGACGATTCATCCGGTCATTCGCTGTATCGCTCAACAACTGATGATCGGCGGCCTCGGCACGCGATTGATGTGAAGACTCCGCCGCAATCCGCACCACAACTCGCGCCCGACCAATCCCCGCCGACCGTCGTCAGAGCCGACCGGCCATGGGATGCCTCGGGCATGATCACACCTGACAACACAGCGCTCTTCGAAGCCAGCCTGCACTGGCTGAGCCGTGCGGTTCCGCCGCAGCGCGGCGCGGAGGGCCGCACATGACTCGGCATGTGCTGAACATCGACGTGCCCAGCGCGCGCCTGGTCGGGACCGCCCACCTGCCGCAGCTGCTCGATGAAGCCGGTCAGCCCGACGCCAATTGTGATCGGCATCGGGTCGGCGTGCTGCTGATCAATCCCGGTCCGGCGCCGCGTGCAGGCAACAGCGATCTGTCGGTGCACATCTGCGACGCCCTCGCAGCTGACGGGTTCCTTGCCTTCCGGTTCGACATGCCCGGAGTCGGCGATTCGCCCGGATCGGCTCCGCTTGAAGTCGAAACGTACTGGCAGGAGGTGCTGCAAGGCCGCAACGACCTGCCATTGCTCGACCTTCTCTCCGAATTGCGCAAACAGTTCAGCCTTGACGGCCTCATCGTTGGCGGGTTGTGCGCAGGCGCGGTCACCGCCATTCGCTGCGCGGAAATCGATGAGCGAGACATCGCGGGGCTGCTGCTGCTCGAACCAAACTTCCGCCTCACCGTCGACCCTTCCGCTGGAGCCAGCGAGGAGATGCTCAAGCATGCGCGGCAGGGCAAACCCAGCAAGGTGCGGCACGCGCTCTCGCTGCGCAAGTGGTTGTATTTCCTCACGGGCGACAACATCGCTTCAAAGGTCTGCATGCCGATCCGCCCGCTGCTATTGAAGGCCCTGACGAAGATCATCGGCCACTCGCTGCCGCAGGAAACCAATGTGCAGATGGTCATGTCGTGGAGCCGCGTGATCCGGATGGAGATTCCCACGCTGGCATTGACGGCCGCGGGAAAGATCGAAGAGGCTTATTGCCTGCGCATTCTTGATTCCGTTCCGCCGGTGATCGCGCAGAACGTGTTCGTCGAAGGCGTGCCCGACACGAACCACATTCTCACAGCCGGGCGCGCGCGGGAATACGTGACGAACGCGGTTCGCAACTGGGCTCGACAGCAGTTCGCTGAATCGGCTGTGCCCAGCACGAAGCGGAAACGTCTGGCTCGCGATCGCCGTCGCAAGGCAGCAGTGAAGGATCGACGAATCGGCAAACCCACATCGCGCGGGCCCACGGAGATTCGTCCGAGCGAGAACGGCGTCGGGGCGGGAACCGGCGCCGGTGTGCTTGTCCACGAATCAGATCAGCGTGCGCCCCTTATGTCGGCGCCACGCGCTGAAGTCGCGCACCGCTGATTCTGCGTTGATTCATGCACCGATCGCGGCGCGGTGGCGGCGAATCGCCAACTCCCGCGCTCGAGCGATTTCACGCACGCCTTGACATGGTGATCGCAACTCCCGGCGCGGGCAGTTGCTCATTCGCGTTTATGCACCACCGGCCGGCATTGTCGCCGCAGGCTGCGATTCCGCCGGTGCACTTTTCGGTTGGGTTGCCGTCGCTTCAACGCCACCCTCATCCGCAATGGCGCTGTCGCTGGTCCACGCGTCGTCTTGCAGATTCCAACCGCCGCCAAGGGCCTTGTACAACTGCACGTAGACCAGCAGCTGCCTCGTGCGGGTTTCCGCCAGCACGAGTTCGGCGGGGAACAGGTCCTGCTGCGCATTGAGCACTTCGTAGTAGCCTGCCCGGCCGGCCGTGAAGCGGTCGGTGGAAAGCCGCACAGCCTCAACCAGGGAATCCACGGCGATCATCTGTTCCTTCTCGACCTCGACCAGCTTCTGCCGCTCGATCAGCGCATCCGCCACTTCCTTGAGTGCGATCAGAACGTTTTGCTGATACGCGGCGATGGTCTCTTCCCAGAACGCGCGGTTCTGCTCAACATGCGCCTTGAGTCGGCCACCCTGGAAGATCGGCCCGGCGAGGCTGCCGGCGATTCCCCACGCCATGCCGCCGCCGGTGAAGACGGTGAGATCCGGGCTGGCGCTGCCGAAGAACGCCGTCAATCCGATGCGGGGGAAGTAATCGGCGATGGCGACGCCGATCTCGGCGTTCGCGGACATCATCTGGGCTTCAAGGGAACGGATATCCGGCCGACGCTCGAGCAGCTGTGAAGGCAGGCCGACGGGCACGTCAATCGGATGCGATTGATCGGCAAGCGTCGCGGTGCGCGGAATCGGCTGCGGGAAGCGGCCGAGCAGGATGTTGATCTGGTTCTCAGTCAGGGCGATGTCGCGCTCGATCTGAGGAATCGCCGAAGCCGCGGTGGCCTGCGAAGCCTTGGCGCGCATGACTGGCAGGTCGCTCTCAATGCCGCCGATCGCACGCGTCTGGAAGATGTTCAGGCTCTCACCGAACGAATCGCGGTTGCGAATGGCGATCTCTTTCTGCAGATCCAGGCCGAGGAGCTGGAAATAATTCTGCGCGACCGTGCTGAGGAGCGTCAGCATGACGGCACGGCGGTTTTCCTCGGCTGCGAGGATCTGCGCCAGCGCCGCTTCGTCGGCACGGCGAATGCGGCCCCAGACGTCGAGCTCCCAGAACGCATTTAACGTCGCGCTGCTGAAGTCGTCGGTGCGATTGTTGTTGAAGCGAGCAACGCCGCCGCCATCGTTGCGGCCGCGACCCGAATCGAGCCCGTAGCCAAGTTCCGGATACAGAGGCGACTTCACCTGCACCTGAATCGCCTGCGCCTGCTGGATGCGCGAGATCGCGATCTTCAGGTCGTAGTTGTTGCGCATGGCTTCATCGACCAGCGCCACCAGCGCGGGATCATTGAAGACCTGCCACCAGGGTTGGTCGGCCAACGATGCGCCGTCGGATGCCGCGGGCCCGTCCCGGTACTCCTGCGGAGTCGAAGTGGCGGGGCGAACGTAATCTGGACCGACCTTGCAGCCGTTGAGCACAACTGCGGCGAGGGCCAGCAAGAGCAGGATGCGCGTTGATGATGACATGGTGTATGGACAGGATTAGTGACTGGACGATGCCGGTGGCGAAGCTGATTTTCCAGCGGCGGCAGCGGCGGCAAGACGCTCGCGGCCGATCCGCTCGCCGCGTCCGGAGATGCGCTCGACCATGTAGAACAGCGCGGGAATGACGAACACGGCGACGATCGTCGAGGCCAGCATGCCGCCGATCACCACAGTGCCCAGCACCTGGCGCGACACCGCGCCAGAACCGGTGGCGATGGCTAAAGGAACGCAGCCGAGCACGAATGCGAACGAGGTCATGAGGATGGGGCGCAGGCGCAGCCGTGCGCCATTCATCGTCGCCTCCATCAGCGGCACGCCATTCTCCACCTCCATCTTGGCGAATTCGACGATGAGGATGGCATTCTTCGCCGCCAGGCCGATGAGCATGACCAGGCCGATCTGAGCGTACACGTCATTCACCTGATTCCGCAGCATCAGCGCGCCGTAGGCCCCTGCCACGGCGATGGGCGTGCTCAACAGCACGCTGAACGGTAGAGACCATGATTCATACAACGCCGCCAGGATCAGGAACACCACCAGGAACGACAGGCCGAAGATCACCGCGGGCGAGACGCCCTTCTGCGCGAGCTTCTCCTGGTAACTCATGCCCTGGTAGTCGTAGCCCATGTCATCGGGCATGCTTGCCGCGAACACGTCTTCCAGGGCCTTCATCGCCTGGGCAGAGGAATACCCCGGAGCCGCCGCGCCGGTGATCTGGGCCGATCGGAACAGGTTGTAGCGCATCGTGTACTCGGGGCCGACGATCGACTTGGCGAGCGTCAGCGCCGACAGCGGCACCGGTTGTCCCGCGCCGTTGCGGACATAGAAGTTCTCGAGTTGTCGCACATCAGTGCGGTAGTCGCCTTCGGCCTGCACGTACACCTGCCACTGCCTGCCGAAGCGATTGAAGTAGTTGACGAACGAGCCGCCCATGAACGTCTGCAACGTGGAGTACACGTCCTTCAACTGCACGCCCTGCTTAAGCACCTTGTCGCGGTCGACTTCAATATACACCTGCGGCACGCCGACCAGCAGCGTCGAGTTCAGATTGGCGAACTCCGGCCGCTTCCGCGCCTCGGTCAGGAATTGCTCGGTCTGCTGTGTGAGATAGTCAATGTCGCGGCCAGAGCGGTCCTGAAGGATGAACTGGAACCCGCCGGCGGTGCCGACGCCGGGGATGGCGGGCGGTGGGAAGGCAAAACACATGGCGTCGGGAATCGCCGCCATCTCGCGGTTGATGTGGCCCATGATCGCGTTGATCTGGGTTTCGGGTGTCTTGCGCTCGCTCCATGGCTTGAGCGAGACGAACAGCAAGCTGTTGTAGGTGGTGGTGACCTGCGCCACCAGGTTGTAGCCGACCACCGTGGTGTAGTGATCGATGCCCGGCGCCTTGGCGAGGATGGCTTCGATCTTGCGGCAGGCTTCATCGTTGCGCTGCATTGAAGCAGCCTTGGGCAGAGTCAACCCGATGTAGAAATAGCCCTGATCTTCATCCGGCACGAATCCGGTGGGAATGCGCTCGCCGATCTTGACGATGCCGTACGACACTACGCCGAGCCCGATGAGGCAGAAGATGAATAGATGTGCAAGGACGCGGCTGAGGCTGACGTAGCCGCCTGTGACGGCGTTGAAAACCTTGTTGAATCCCTTGAAGAACAAGGCCAGCGGACCACGGCCCTGCTTGCGCGGCTTGAGGATGATCGCCGACAACGCCGGGCTCAGCGTCAGCGCATTGAACGCCGAGATAATCACGGAGATGGCAATGGTGACGGCGAACTGCTGATACAGCTTGCCGGTGATGCCTGGGATGAACGCGGTGGGGATGAACACCGCCGAGAGCACCAGCGCGATGCCAATGACCGGACCGCTCACCTCCTCCATCGCCTTGAATGTCGCGTCCTTCGGCGAAAGCCCCTTCTCAATGTGATGTTCGACGGCTTCGACCACGACGATGGCG
>CAZCGB010000022.1:0-12570 GCA_964498045.1 uncultured Isosphaeraceae bacterium | reverse complement strand
CGAAACGTCGAAACGTCGAAACGTCGAAACGTCGAAACGTCGAAACGTCGAAACGTCGAAACGTCGAAACGTCGAAACGAACAAATTCTACGGATTCTTGGATTGGATTGGATTGGATTGGTTTGAATGGAGTGTTGAAACGTCGTTTCGTCCGGCCACTCGCTCCGAGGCCGGCGAAACACCACAGGCGATGGGTTCCGCGGACAGGACAAGGAGAAACAACAGTCGGCAGGTGGATGGATTGACTTGCACGGTTGGGTGAACAGGGAACACGTGATACCCAATCCCCCGCTTTCGAGTGATCGAATCGCATGGCGCGCCGTGCGCGACGATCGCCGAAACCCACGGGAGGACATTGCTCCAGGCCGCCGCGGCCCATCGCCATTTTGTTCAAGATTCGTCGATCGAAGCCCATTGTTCAGTGTCCGATTTCATCGATCGCTCGTCGCCACCGGTCTCAAGGATGACGCCAGCGGCGAAAAGAGGAATTTCGTTCAGCGCAGTCTTTATCCCACCTCCCCCACACCCGATCGCGCTGACACAACCCGATTCCTCTTCCCTCACCCCCCGAGGCGGTCCCCACCACTGCCCCGGGGGCTTTTCGATTGTGAGTTGAGAATTTTGGATTTTGGATTGGCTGAGACCCCGGCCGCTTGCGGCTTAGCCGTGTGATACGCGCAGGCTAAGCCGCAAGCGGCTGAGGTTGCCGCAGACCCGTCCACCGATGGTCAGTTTTCGAATCGTGGATTCCGCACCCGCGAAGAAACAATCAATCCCACCGGAATACGCCCTTGCGCCACGCGTAGATGTACGCGACGACCGACGTGCCGATGAAGAACATGATGCGGGCCAGGAACATCTGCGCCTCGGCGCTCTGCGGCTCAAGTTTCGTGAACGTCACCGCCCAGGGGTAGAGGAAGATGATCTCGACATCGAACACCAGGAACGTCATCGCAAGGATATAGAACCGGACGTTGAACCGCTTCCTGGCCGTGCCGATCGGGTTCATGCCGCTTTCGTACGCCATGTCCTTCGCGCCGCCTTGGCTGCGCGGCCCGAGAATGTGCGTGCCCAGCAGGTTGACCACGGCGAAGATCACCGCCATCAGCAGCATGATGACGATGGGCAGGTACGCGGAGATGTCTGAGGCGAGCGTCAGCACGATGATCGAGAGGATACTTCGACCAGCGCATTGCCACAACTCCAGCGGCGCGGCACAATCCCCCCATGCCCTGCCTGCTCGGCTGCATCGCCCTTATCTTCCCGCGGTTGGTCATCATCCTGCTGGTGATCTTCAGCGACTACATCGGCGAGGCGAACCGCACCATCATCTGGCCATTGCTGGGATTCTTCTTCCTGCCGCTGACCACCCTGGCCTACGCGTGGGCGTGGCACTCCGGCCAGGGCAGCGTTGAGGGAGTGGGCTTGGCCGCGGTCATTGTCGCCGTGTTCATCGATCTCGGTTTGATCGGTGGCAGCGCGAAGGCCCGTCGAAGCAAGCGCGTTGTAATCGTGCGTCGATCCTGAATCGACCAGAGCGACCTCAACCCGATCATGACCTATACTGCGGCCTCGTTCGGGGCGTAGCTCAGCTTGGTAGAGCGCCTGGTTTGGGACCAGGAGGCCGCAGGTTCGAATCCTGTCGCCCCGACTTTTCGACAGATCAACGCGTTGTTTGCCCTCTCGCGTACGCTCCATTCACCCATCGCTGAAGAGATCGGGAGCTGCGTGACGCGTTCGCACGATCTACTTGGCGCGACTTGAAGATCGCTTTTTATTCGTCGCCGTGGGCTTTGCGCGTGCCGCGGAAGTTTTCGGCTTCTTCGACGCGCTCTTGATCGGCTTGCCGTCCGGTCCCTTGCCGATCCGCGCCAGCATGGCGATGTGATCATCCAGGTATTTCTTCACGGGCACGCGGCGCATCGTCTCGCCGATCACCTCAAGCGAGAGTTCCTCGAGCTTCTTGAATCGAAGACAGCAGCCAGCACCGGACACTTCCAGGTACGACCGCAGGCCCGACGCCTTCCACGCCTTGTCAAACCATTCCCGCATCGGTTTGTTGTGGTGCAGGAACAGCATGTAGACCACCATGTCGTTCTTCTGCGACGACAGCCCCATGTACATGAGCGGGAGCTCAGGACGCGTGTGGTGGCCGTGCGGCCAAACGGTGTGCGGCACGCAGTAGCCGATCACACCGTACTGCATGCATTCCTGGAACTTCCTGTCGAGATGATCGAGAATGAACTGACGCACGGCGGAGATGGCGGTGCGCCGTTCCTCCGGGAGGGAGGCAAGATATTGCTCAACGGTAGCGGCTCTTGATTTCATGGCGATGCAAGCGGTTTGTCAGACGCGGGTTTCAGCCTCGTTCGCTTGCCAAGCAGAGTTCCACCCGCGTACTTTCACCGCGTCGGCCCGAGAGATCAAGCCCCAGGGCAGACGCTTGGAGAACTGCGGCGTTGGGTATCATGATTGGGCCCTTTAGGCATTCGCCAAGGAGAAATCATGCACCGCCGCCGCCCTCTGGTGCGAGGCCTCGACGCCATCGCTTTCTCGATCGTGATCATCGCCCAGCTTGGGGGTTGTTCGAAGTCGGCCGATGCCGACGCCGAAAATGGCGCGATCGGTGTTTCCTCCGTTTCGCTCGCGCCGCCCGAGCCAGGCGCCGCCACTGTGGCCGACTTTGCCGGCAACTGGCGCGCGACGATCAACGTCAACGGCACGAACGTGCCGTTTCTCTGGATCGTCATGGATGGCGAATTCTCGACGTTTGTCGAGGGCCAGGCGGTTCCGATTGCCACGGGCGTGCTGGAAGTCCGCAACGGGCAATGGAAGACGATCCCGACCACCTTGCCTCCGGATGAAGGGCCTTTTCATTTCATTGATGCCAACACGCTTTCGGTGACTGGAAAAGCTGGCCAGGAAGTGATCTGGAAGCGCGATGGGGTGCCCGGAGGCGCGCCACCAAATACGGGCGGCACTCATCAACCGCCCAGCGCACCGCCTCCTCAGCCGCCGTCCTGGGTCACAAATCCACACTCCGGTGCGGATGCAGCTTCCGGAGCATTGCAGACCAGTGAAGCGGCGGAGATCGGTCTTCTGCAAGACTTCGCCAAGCTCCGCCAGCGTGCTGACAGTGCCGCATCGAAATGGAGCGCCGACGCCAAGGCATTTCGGGTCGACATGTGGGGCGCGTATTCCAGTTCTCGCTTTGACCCTGACGGCGCGCGGCTGCTGTACTTCAGTCCCAAATCCGGGGGAAACGGATTGGAGGTGCGCGTACAGAACAGCATGCTCAAGACCAGTGCGTATGCGCTTGATCTGGCCGCTCCGCCGCAGCCTTTGCCGCCGAGCACGCTTTCAGCCGAGAAGGCCCTGCTTCAACTGTGGGACCTCGCTCCTACCGTTCACGCGGATCAGGTGTATCTGCAACTGCTCACGCCCGGCGTGGAGAAGGCTTCCACTGTCGGCGGCGACAACAACACCACATCGCTTCCCGTCGCAAGCTTCCTGCGCAACTTTCCTGTGCCGGTGCGCAACGACGACCGCGATGCGCCGCAGAACACGCCTGTTTGGCGCATGCTTGCTGAACGGGATCACGATGTCACCGTCGATCAGGCTTATGGCACGTTCATCTACTGCGATGCCGTGACTGGCAAAGCGCTTTCACCTCGTCGTCCGGCGACCGGCGTGCAGATCTACCAGCGCCAGCAACAGTGGTCGCCATCTCCGATCACCGAGTACGTCTTCGCCGGCCACGAGATTCCAATTGATTCGGCTGCGGAGAAGGCCGGCACATTCGATGCACTGGCCGTCGCGCAGAAGGCCGAAAGCATCAACCTGGGCTTGCGGGCGATGATCCGCGATGACCGAAGCGACGCCGACATCCAGGATGCTGTCGGACAGATGTTCACGTGGGCGGCCAAGTTGGAACAGGTCCGGGCTGAGGATGCCCAGCGCGGAATCAAGATGCTGGAAAACGCGGCTCGCCGCAATCCGGATGATTTGCGCCGCCAGATCGCG
The DNA here is from genome assembly GCA_964498045.1 of uncultured Isosphaeraceae bacterium. GTDB lineage: Bacteria > Planctomycetota > Phycisphaerae > Phycisphaerales > SM1A02 > DATKJG01. Next base: position 8,547 of record CAZCGB010000022.1, on the reverse strand, counting down.
CTGTTCAAGCGCTACGTTGATGAGATTGAGAAGGAGAAGAAGCAGGCTCTCGCCAGCGACGCCGTCGTGCGCATCGGCGGCGCGCAGAACAACGAGAGCCAGTTCTGGCTGGAGAAGCAGTTCGAGGTCTCCGACGGCTGCCTGGGAACGCGCGACCAGACGCACATGCGCCTCGACACGCGCTCGGGCGAGTGGCTGTACGTCTTGAACGATCCGCCGGGCACGGGCGTCCGCTGCCGCTTCTACGCGCCGGCGATGGAGCAACTCAAGGTGATTCGCGCGATGGGCAAGAACGACTTCGACCTCGACCGCCAAGTCACGCGCCTCAACTGGCTCATCGGTGGCAACGGGCCGGCCATCGGAGACGGCGACGCGATCAATCCCAACGATGCTCTCCAACTGATGTGCTACGCGGAATACAACCGCGTGCGCGGAAGCGAGAAAATGCTGGAAGCGGCGCGATTGCGCCTGCCTAAGACCTGGTCTGAAACCAGTGAACGGGACATGGGCGCATATGTCGAACGCACGACGACCACGTACACGCGTCAGCCGACACAGGATGAACTCCTCGCGGCGAATCGCCTCGACATGATCGCCAAGCAGCAGGACGCCCCCACCGTCGCCGCCGTGGCCGACCTGGCGTTGAAGCTCCAGCCGCTTGATCCCCGCATTTTTTTCCTGTTCTCGCGCGTGGAGGCCCGCTTCTACGACCTCCAGTTGGCCGACCGCCTGGCGATCCGCGGTTTGATGATTGATCCTTCCTGCGCCGAGCTGCACGCTGTGCGCGTGCTCGCATGGCAGAGCACGCCCGACATGAACAAGGCCAGCGTCTATTGCGCTGAGAAATTCGCCAAGCCCTTCACTGCCGCGGATCTCACAGGCGGAACGCAGCTCGCGGATCTCGATCCACTGGCCGGATATTTCCTCACGCTGCAGCGCTTGCGCATGGCTCCAGAGGACGTCGGCTCGCAGGCGATCATGGGCGATGTCCTCGCCCGCTGCAGCGGCGTCAAGATCAACGGTCAGGAGATCATGCCCGATGCGTTGGAACAGCGGCAGCGCATCCTCGGCGTGGGCGCGGCGATGATGGCGTGGATACTTGATCATCCTGATTCTTGGAGCAAGGGCGTGCCCAAGGGCATGCCCGCAACGCGAGAGAACCTCATCGCCAACCAAGTTAACCTGCTGGTGCTTCGCGGTCAGGATCTCAAGAGCCTGAACCGCGATGCGGATGCTCGGAAGTGCTTCCAGAGAGTGCTGACGCTCGATCCTGGCAATCAAGCTGCTCGCGACGGTCTTCGATAATTGACTGCGGGCCTTTCCAGCGAGCGCCATGAGTTCGGTGTGGTTTCCCTACGCAGCAGAGCGTCGTCAACGGCCGATGTGAAGAATGCATACCCTCGCAGGATGCATCGCTGATTCGGAGGAATCACCCATGACCGCAACAGCTCTCGCACACCCAGCCATCTCGCACGCGCGGCGGAGAATCGCTGGCGGAGTCTCACGGCGGGTCATTGTCGAAGTCACCTCTTCCCTGACGCAACCCCGCCCGTCGACCCGCGTCGACATGCGACGGATACTCCGCCTTCGCGAGGCCATCGCCCGTGAAACCTATGACTCGACGTGGCGACTGGATGAGGCATTGAATCGGATGATCGATCGCGTGCTCCGCGATCGATGACCGTGACGAGTGCGTCGATTACTTCTCATGAAAAACCGCCAGGCGACATGGCCTGGCGGCTGGGTTTCCTGCAACGGGCCGTCCGGAGCGCGGCAACCGCGTCATGGCGGTCGGGCGCTGCAGGCTCAGGCGCTTCTCTTCTTCACCTCGATGCGCCGCGGCTGGGCGACCTCGAGTTTCGGCAGCCGAATCGTCAGCACGCCATGGGCGTATTCGGCCTCCGACTTGCCGGCATCAACGAACTCCGCAAGACGCCCAAGCGGAATCACGCGGTCGAAATCACCCACTCCGTACTCTTGGCGCAGGAACTTCGCGTGCTCGGCATGTCGCGTCGCGACCGTGCCATGCACATGCAACGATCCGGCCTCGTAGGTGATTTCAATTCCCTCTGACTTCAATCCGGGCGCGTCAGCTTCGATCACATATGCGCCAGGCAACTCAAACACGTCAATCGCCGGGGCGTAGCTCCATTCGCTGCGCTCGCGCGTTTCGCATGTGCCGCCGCAGCAGGATGCATCCTGACTCTTGGTGATGTTGGACATTGGTTTGATCTCCAGTGGGTTGGTCGGTGATGTTCAGATTCGTGCGGCTGCAATCATTTGCCGGACTTGACAGCGATCTTGCGCGGCTGCACCGCCGGAGTCTTTGGAAGAGTGATCAGCAGCACGCCATCGGTCAGCGAGGCTTCAACCTGCTCGGCCTGCATCGGATTCGGCAGCGTGAACGACCGCGTGAACGTGCCGGCGCGGCGCTCGCGGCAGAGGTATGCGGCATCCGCGGGTTCAGCAAACGTGCGATGGCCCTTGATGGTCACTTCGTCTCCAAGAACGCTGACCTCAAGATCCTCCATCCGGAACCCGGGCAGTTCAGCCTCAATGAAGTACCGGGTGTCGTCCTCCCAGACATTCATGGCAGCGGTTGGCAACGGACCGGCCGCCGCGCTGGTTGCGGCGTTGAACAATGCGTTCATCTCAGACTGCATGCGGGTGATTGTGGGAATGCGGTGAATGCGGTTGAGTACGAGCATGGGTTGAACCTCCAGAGTATTGACATGCGGCAATCGGCCGCTGAAGGGCAGCAACAAAGCCCGTGCCATTTCTGGAAACCCTCAAAATGAAGGGTTATGCGCTTTCACGGTGCAATGTTGACCAGGACCTTTTCACCTCGCTGTCAATCTGGCACCCCACTTTTCCGCGATGAAGAATCATCAACCGGCCCGATTGAACGCATTCTCAAGGACACTGATCAGCCGATCAATCTCCTCGATAGTGTTGTAGTGCACGGCTGAAACGCGCACGACGCCTTCGCCCACATCGATGCCCAGGGCCTCGCACAACCGGTACGCATACATGTGCCCATTCCGGATGCCGATGTCATGCGCATGGGCGGCGGCCGCCACCTGTTTCGGACTAAGCCGTTGGTGCGTGAAACTCATGGTGGCGACGCGCGATTCCTCGCCATGAGCAGGGCCGTGGATGCGCACGTCGTCGCGGCCGCGGAGCCAGTCCATGAACCGACGCTGCACCGGCAGTTCGCACGCCGTCATGACTTCGAAGGCGGATTCGATCGTCGCACGATCCGCCGCTGCCTCCGCATCGCGGCCGGCGAGCGTGTTCAGGTATCCACGCAGCGCGAGCAACCCCGCGCAGCCCTCGTGGCACGCTCCGCCGAGCTCGAACTTGTACGGCACATCACTGCGCGGAATAAAGAAATGGTTCGGACCGGTCAGTTCGGCGATGGCGTCTTCGCGTCCGAAGAGCGCGGCCATGTGCGGGCCATACACCTTGTACGTTGAATAAGCGTACCAATCCACGTTCCATGTCTTGACGTCGATCGACCGATGCGGCGCGTATGCCACGCCATCGACAACGACGCGCGCCCCAGCTGCATGCGCCATCTTCGTGATGGCTGCGACATCCACAACCTCTCCCAGCAGGTTCGAGACATGGGGAAAGGCCACCATCCGCGTGCGGTCGTTGAGCAGCGATTTCAATTCGTCGAGCGGGCATGTCATCGCATCTCGATCGACTCTCCAGATGCGCACCGTCACACCCGGTCTGCGCTCGGCCAATCGCATCCACGGGCCGATGTTCGCCTCGTGTCCCGTCTCCGCCACGATGATCTCGTCGCCATCGCGAAGCACATCGGCGTAACAGGATGCCAACATGTACGTCAGTTGCGTGTACGACGGCCCAAGAATCGTCCGGCCGACGCCTACTCCGTTCATCAGGAGGTTGATGAATGCGTGCGCATCAGCGACGGTGCGCGTGGCGGCGTCGGATTTCGAATACCCCGCATTCAGGTTCACATAGGAATCAAGCATGTAGTCGCGCATGGCGTCGGCGACGCAGCGCGGCACCTGCGAGCCGCCGGCGTTCTCAAGAAAGACCGTGCCTGACGACAGCGCCGGGAACTGCTCGCGAATGCGATCCATCGCCACGCTATGGGCGGCGCGTGCGAGCGAAGCGGCGGCAAGCGTTCTGGTCATGGCACCCCATCATACGGTCGCGCTTTCTCCGCATCGGCATCACAAAAAGACCCGCGCCCCATCAGCGGATGAGCGTGACGGGGCGCGGTCAAGTTGTCTCATTGAAGCGGGCGGATTTGTGCCAAGCCTTCGGCATTCCATCCGCCCGCAGGTCCATGCGGGCTGGGGGGCTGAGGGGTTGCAACAGCGGTCGATCGCCAATCATTTCTGATTGCCGCTTGCCGCTGTTTTCATCAATTCGGGAGCTTCTCCATGTACAGAATCCTCGGCTGGTCGCCGGGGTGGTTCACGCCCGAGCGATCGACGAGCATCACGTAGCGGCTGTCATCGACGATGTACTCGGGGTTGGTCGCATCCCAGCGCGGCGGGCTGACCGACGTGTTCTGCCGGAACGTGCGAACCTTGAAATACACCGTGAACACATCGCTGCGCGTCGTGATCAGGTTTGAGATGCCTGCGAAGAGCAGGTTGGCTTCTTCCGCATCGCCCGCGATGTAGTCTGGACGCTGCGTGCCTGCCGTCGCCGCGAAGGGATCCCACACGTCCTGGCGATCGACGCTGAGCCGCATAGACGCCTGATCGGCTCCCGCGCCGGGCAGATCGAGGAACGGCTTGGGAGGAAGCACCGCGCCGGCCGCGAGGGGCATTCCCGCGACGTCAAGATCGACGCGCCACTGCTCGTTGTAGATGCGGTCATTGATGTTGGAAGCCGGGCGATCGACGTAGCCAAAGACGTACTGCGCGCTCTGATTGAGCCCTGCGACTTCACCGATGGTCGAGAATCCTCGCGGCTTGACGCCGGTCTCGTAGTTCGGCCCGCCGATGACGCCCGTGGGATATGGCGAAGCCGAATCGCCGTTGGCGTTCTCGCGGGCCTGCTCGATCGCCTCGGGAACCATCGTGCGCGGCAGCGTCGCCTGCGCGTTGGGCGCGGTGGTCACCAGCGGCAACCCGGCGTTGCTGTAGTACTGCTGCGACCCGTTGGGTGAAAGCCCCGTCTCATGCACTGTCCGCATCATGTGCGGCAGGCAACGGATCACCTCAAGCGGCGCTGTGTTGATGTTGATCAGGCCCGGCGTGGCGGAATTATCGAAGCCCTTGGCGTTGTACAGCGTGCGGCCTTCTGCCTCATCCACCGTCGAGCCGCTGCTGTTGAGGTCAAACAACGGCGCGCAGCCGAAGCCGTCGCACACGAAGGCTTCCAGCAAGCGCACGCCCGCAGGCAGGTCGGGCACGGCGTGACGGGGATCATCCACCACCGTCGGATCGCCCACGCCGACGTATTCGCCCACTGTTCCGCCGTTGCTCGTCGGCCGCAGCATCAGGCGATTCACGCGGTAACGCAGCTTCGGGTCCTGGTAGCCGGTGAGCGATTCCTGCGGCTGCGAGAGATACTCGGAGAACGTGGTCGTGGTCACGCCCGTAAACGTGCCGGTGGTCGTGTTGTTTGTAAACTCGAGCTTGTGGCCGAAGAGGAAGACATTGAGCAGTTCGCCGACCTGCTCGAAGTCGTCATCCTTCTGCAGCATCTGGAAGGCGAAGGGCGTGCGATACGCGCGATCGCCGACGGTGGCGGGCGCGATGGGCGGCGAAACCACCGGATCGTCCGGCGTGCCGACCCCCTTCTGGCCGTACCAGCCCTTGTTCGGGAAACTCCAGTTCGGCCACGCAGGATCGGCTGTGCCGGGCGCGGGAGCCGGGCCGGCGATTTCACCGTGATTGAAATCAAAGAACGTCGGCTTGCGCGTGGTCACGATCTCGTTCTGGCCAGCAGCCGCGGGCAGCGGTTGCTCGCGCGTGTATGGGCGCGTGAACCACGGCGTATCCGGATCGGATGTGAACTTGTACCGGTTGCCGCCATAGATGAACGTCGCGGTGTTGGCGATGTCGGTGATGTCGGCCGCATCACCGGCGGCAGTGCACACGGCGTAATCGCCGAAGACGAATCGTGGATTCATCTCGTTGAAGTCGTACTCGCCGTCGTTGTCCACATCGACGCCCCAGGCGCGCGTCGCACGCACCCACTGCGTCCAGTGGTCGAAGCCCGAGCCGTCGATGCCGATGTTGAAACCGGGATACGGTTGGCCTGCGGGATCACCGTGAACATACGTCGAGGGCGGCAGCCCCGGATCATCCGGCGGCCGGCTCGCGCTCATGGAGTTCACCGCGTCGCCGAAGCGGCGGCTGGTGAGATTGTCGAAGCGGTCGATGGTCACCCACTGAGCGGTCACGGGATCGCGGCGGCGGATCTCCACTGCCGGATCGTTACTGGTGTCGTACGCGCTGCGCGAGTCGATGTCCCAGCGCGAGGTGTCCACGCGAATCACCTGGGTGTTCGGCGGAAGATTGGTCCAGTTGCCCGCCACGCCGTCAATGTCAAGGAAGTCACGCCAGCGATCCACCAGCGAATCCGGCGCACCGGTGCCGTTGATGTTGTCCTTGATCGCGAACAGCACGATCGTGCCGGGAAGGTCCTCGCTCGCCGGCGGCAACGCGCCGAGCCCCGCAAGATCAAACTCCTGCCCGAACACGCGCACCTGGAACTGCGCATCGGGATCATCCAGATTGATCGGCCGGCTGTACGGATTGGCGATCTGCACCGCGACCACCGTGCTGCGCGAGTCATCGCGCTCCAGCACCACGTGCTGGCCTGCGTTGGTGTACGGGTTGCCCGCGCCGTCGACCGGCGGAATCGGCGCGGCGAACGGATCAGAATAGATGTGCCCGACATACGCCTCGGCAAGGAACGGCTGCGCCTCCATGCCCATGAAGCGGGCTGTGGGCGAGGCGACGGTCGGCCCGGCCTGCACCGGAACCGCTTCGTTCAGACGCGAGAGCTCATGGCTGGTGACGTCGTTGGCCACGGCAGGCGTCTCGCGATCGCGCCACTGCGCGATGTTGGCTGCATACGCCGCCGCAAGCTCCAGCGTGCGATCGACATCCGCCACGGCGTTGCCGTAATACGTGCCGCGATTGCCCGGCAGGTTGTCGAAGGCGTCGATCAGCGCTGTTGAAATGTGATCGCGCAACGCGACGCCGATCGGCCAGAACTTCGGCGGAAGCGCGGTGTTGACGATGCGGTCGTTGGTGGTGAACTCGAAGCCAGGATTGCCATCCCATTCGCCGGGCAGGAACACCGCGTAGCCGGGCTGGTCGTACGGGATGCGCAGGTCGAACTTGCGGGCCCCGGCGTTGAAGAGGTTCTGATCGAGCAGGTTCACGAACCCGTCGCGGTTCAGGTCGAGGTCAAGGGCGTTGACAATGCCGTTGCCGTCGTGATCCTTGTTCGGGCCGTACACCCAGAGCCATTGCGGCGCGAAATCGTTGCGGGCGCCGTTGTACGTGGTCATGCGATGACGGATGTCGCGCACGTACTGGCGATTGAACAACTGATCGATGAACTCCGATGACTCCTCCGCGCCCAGCCCGCTGCGCAGGATGGTGTTGTTCTGATCGGCCCCGACCGAAAATTCCAGGCGGGAAAGGATCCACGGGTAGTTCTGGCCCGCGTACATGCGCAGCTCAAGCTCATCGCTCAAGCCGTAGGGCGTGTAGAAGGAAGTCGGGTCGGATGACAGCGGATGCGAAGCCGCGCGGCGCCAATAGTCCAGGCGCGTCGCGGTGTTGGGCGTGACGAGGGCGGCGCCTGCGGCGTTGGTCAGGCCGACCTGCTGCAGGTGCCGCGTCCAGTACAGCGTCTCATCCATCGGATAGTTGGAGTTCGGCGGCGTCAAAATCGGCGTGGCGTCAAACCAGTTGTTCCATGTGTCGTACAGGCCGACGTTGAAGTTGCCGCTGGCGATGGCGCGCAGCTGGCCGACGAGCGCGAGGTCGGTGGGCGTGAGGCCGCGGGTCTTCTGCGGCACGCCGGTCGGGTCGCTGCGGAGGAAGCGCGTGGCGACGTCGCCGTTGAGCATGCCCTGGTTGTCGATGACCGACACGCCCACGATGGTGCGCACACCCGCCTGCACCGGCGAAGGCGCGAGGAACCAGAAGGAATCGGTGTAGCCGTCGCCATCGGTGTCGGTGAGGACGCGGCCGACGTACCAGCGTGGTGCGCCAGTTGGATACGCAGGATTGATGCCGGGGCCCGCAAATTCATCTTGAGGGCGCTCACCGTTTTCGAGAATCACGCCATCCGCATCAAGGTCTCGCAGTCGCAGGAGGTTTGGAGGCATTGAGTTCGGATCGCGATATGCATTGATATAGCCACCCAATCCGACAGGGTTGGCCATCGGAAACAATCCAAACCAATTTCCCCACGCGTTGATGAAATTCGGGAGCCCAAACTGAGAGAGGTCCGTATCTCCAGTCGCAGTGTTGTGAAATATAGGATTGACAACGTTTGGTTGAAGGGCCAGAAACTGTTCAACCGGAA
>CAZCGB010000021.1:0-12674 GCA_964498045.1 uncultured Isosphaeraceae bacterium | reverse complement strand
GACGTGCAGCCCCGCGCCCGACGGATACGGGAACATGTCCATGCAGAAGAACTTGGGCTTGGTGGAATCGAAGTTTTTGTCGCCGGGGTTGGCGATGGCGAAGGTCTGATCGCGCACCCAACGTTCCTGCCAGCGCGGCTCGATCGCGTTCGCCAGCGTCGCGGTGTAGCGGTGCGGATGGTCCGGGTCGCCGGACGGGATCGGCTTGGAATCGGCGGTGGTCAGCATGGAATGGCTTTCGATGGGCGCAACATACCGCGTCTGGCCCGCCAAGTACGGTCGTGATTCGAACGATCTTCACCGCCCGCGTGCTGCGTCGGCTTCCTTCTGCTGCGAGAGGTTCTTCTTGTCGAGTTCGCCCAGGTACTTCTTGGCTTCGCCGACGAGATAGAAAGAGCCGGTCACGACGATGAGGTCATCGCGTCCGACGGCGCGGGTGGCGAGGTTGAGGGCTTCCGGTAGGCTCTTGGCGACCTGGCTCATCTTGCCGCTGCGTTCGCCGAACTCGCGCTGCAGTTCATCGGGGTCGGCGGCCCGGGGGTTGCCCTTGGCGCGGGTGAAGATGACCTTGTCGCCGCCCAGCGCGACCTTGTCGAGCATGCCGGGGACATCCTTGTCTTCGCAGCAGCCGAAGATGCACACCATGCTGTCGTATGGCACGTGCGCGCCGACGCAGCGCATGAGCGCGGCGACCGAGGCGGGATTGTGCGCGCCATCAACCAGGATCCGCGGCCGATCCCAGATCAACTCCATCCGGCCGGGCAGGGCGGTCTTGGTCAGGCCGTCGTGCAATTGGGCTTCGGGGAAGTTGAAGCCGCACTTCTTGAGGGCGTCGATGGTCGCCAGAGCGAGGGCGCAGTTGTAGGCCTGGTGCTCACCGGGCAGAGGCACGGGCAGGTGCATGAACTGGCTGGTCTCGGTGATGATGCACACGCGCGTGTGCGGGCCGAGGTCTTCGGTCGCGCCGAAGCGGAACGAGAACTCGATGTCCTTGTTGACGACGCGCAAAGGAACGTTCAGCCGCTCGGCTTCGGCCCGCAGCATGGCGTCGGCGTCGCGGGACTGCTCAATGGTGATGGCCGGCACGCCGCGCTTGAAGATGCCCGCCTTCTCCTTGGCGATCTTGTCCAGCGTGCGGCCGAGCAGGTGCGTGTGGTCATAGTCGATCTGCGTGATCACGCTGACCAGCGGCGTGATGACGTTGGTTGAATCCAATCGGCCTCCCAGACCCACTTCGACCACCGCAATGTCCACCGCCTCTTCAGCGAAGTACTTGAACGCCAGCGCGGTGATGAGTTCGAAGAAGGTCGGATCGAAGTCAAGCTTTTCCGCGATCTTGGCGACTTCGCGCATGCTCTCGGTGAATTCGGTCTTGCCGATGGGTTGGCCGTTGACGCTGATGCGCTCGCGAATATCGACGACGTGCGGGCTGATGTACTGGCCGACGGTGTACCCGCAGCCCTGCATCATCGAGGCGATCATGTTGACGGTGGAACCCTTGCCGACGGTTCCGCCGACGTGGACCATCTTCACCTGCTGATGCGGATTGCCCAGGAGTTCAAGCAGTTTTCGCATGCGGTCGAGCTTGAAGGCCGGGTCGTCATAGCGCACGAGCCGCTGGCGTTCGAAGTCGACGCGATCCATCAGGTACCTCACCGCGTTGGGGAACGTGGTGATGTCGACAGCAGGCGTTGAGCGTTCTTTCACACTCCGCCGGGCAGGTGGGGCAGTCTTTGGCATGAGAAGTGGTCATGGTAGCAAAACCCTCACGCCGATTCAAACTTCATGCGATAAGTGCAGCTCCTGAATGCACTTACGCGAAGCGTCATTTGACGAATCCGCATCGCGATTCGGCGCCAGCGTTCAACCCGAAGTCGTGTTGCGTCGATGTCTTGCCATTCCCGCATGCCCGACACGCTGATTCTGCTCCCGCGTGTGGTTTCAGGAGTGTTCCCCAATGTCAGAATCCGGTCACAAGGATGCGTTGCGTCACGAGTCGTGGCGCGTGCTGCGCATCATGAGTGAGTTCATTGACGCCTTCGACACCCTTTCGCGCATCAATCCCGCAGTGAGCGTCTTTGGTTCAGCCCGCACCTCGCCGGATGACAAGTACTACAAGATGGCCATCGAGTGCGGCGAACTGCTGGTCAAGCGTGGGTTCGCGGTCATCACTGGCGGCGGACCGGGCATCATGGAGGCCGCCAACAAAGGCGCGCTGCAAGCCGACGGCACGTCCGTCGGCCTCAACATCACGCTGCCCATGGAGCAGAAGCCGAATCCGTATCAGAACGTCGAACTCGACTTCCGCTATTTCTTCGTTCGAAAGGTCATGTTCGTGAAGTACGCCCGCGGGTTCATCATCTTTCCCGGTGGCTTCGGCACGATGGACGAGTTCTTCGAAAGCTTGACGCTCATTCAGACCTTGAAAGTGGTTCCGTTTCCTGTCGTGCTCATCGGCACGCATTTCTGGAACGGCCTGCTCGAATGGTTCCGTACGACGCTGGATCAGGGCTATCACACGATCTCACCCAAGGACTTCGACCTGTTCCACGTGACCGATGACGTGGAGGAAGCGGTGGACATCGTGTTCGAAACGCATATCGGCAAGCGCAGGGCGGCCGAGGCGCTGCCGCGGTTTGCGGGCGATACGATGGAGCCGATGGGCGAAGGCACGCGCGCGGGCGTTCCAGCTCGCAAGGTGGGGTTGATGCGCGGGCAAACGGAGATTTCCGAAGACCGCGCGATCTGAACACCCGCCGCGTGCGGCTTAGCCAGCGCATGACCACACACGTGCCCCGCCGCTCGCGCCGGTGGCGAACACCGTCGGCGACTTCCCGAAACGATGCGCAACATCCTCGACCACTCGACTCGCGACGGCGTCGGCCGCCGCGCTCGCGCAGAGCACGATGGCGCATCCGCCGAAGCCTCCGCCGGTCATTCGCGCACCGAAGACGCCTTCGCCAGCGTCGCGCATCGACTTCGCCGTCTCGACGATCACATCCAATTCCGGGCAGCTCACCTCATAGAGATCGCGCAACGACGCGTGGCTCTGCAGCATGAGTTCGCCGAAGCGGGGCAATTCGCCCAGCGCAAGCGCTTCCGCCGCCAGGACCGTGCGCATGTTCTCGGCAACCACATGCAGCGAGCGGCGGCGTTGGTCAGTTGACAGGCCGTGCGTGTTCAACGACTCGATGGTCGCGCTTCGCAGCGAGGGCAGTCCAAGCAGTCGAGCCGCGGCTTCGCACGTCGCGCGGCGTTCGGCATAGGCGCTCGACGCCAGGTCGTGCTTCACGCCCGTGTCGATCACCAGCAGGGTCGCGCCCCGCGCGGCGAAGTCGGCCTGCACGTGTCGTGCCTCCTCGTCTCGGCAATCGATCAGAAGCGCGTGATTCGCCCTGGCCGCCGCTGAGGCGAACATGTCCATGATCCCGCACGGCGTGCCGGGAAACGTGTGCTCGGCTTGCCGGCACAAGCGCGCGATCTCCAGGGGCGACATGGAGGCGTGAAGCATCTCCGAAAGAACCAGCGCGCACGCGACTTCCACCGCGGCGCTGCTGCTGAGCCCCGCGCCGATCGGCACGCTGCTGGTGATCAGCATGTCCATGTTCGGAAGCGCGAAACCGCGCTTCTGGAACTGATCCGCCACTCCGAGCAGATGGTTTCCAGGCCTGCCTTTCTGAATTCGCAATGGCTGCGACAGATCGACCTGCATGGTGTCGTGCAGGTCGGCGGCGCACAGCGTTGAAATCCGCGGATCTGCCGCGCTGTCGGCCACGATGATCGTCTCGCGTTCGATCGCGATCGGCAGGACGAATCCAAGGTTGTAGTCGGTGTGCTCGCCGATGAGGTTCACGCGCCCGGGCGCGACCGCCGCGATCGTCGGGGCTCGTCCGAAGCGTTCGGCGAACGTGGCCACTGTCTGCCGCACCCGCGAACGGATGCGTTCCGAAGGATCGTTGTCGTGGTCGCTTGCGGTCACCGGCGCACAGCAGAAACGTCGCGGGCGACGATGTCAATCGCCGAATACCATGCTTCGCACGAATGTCGCGCCGCCACCTCCCGCTGCTGCTGCTCGCGCTGCTCGCCAGTGATTGGCGTGTCCGGGCGTCGGCACAGACGACGACGTCCGCGCCAGACACGCACACATCTGCATCGATGCCTGCCGTCGGGTGGACGCCTCTGCATCGCGCGGCAGCGAATGGCGATGTGGATGCCATCAAGGCGGCATTGACCGCCGATCCGAGGCCGGAAGTGAACGCGCCGCTGGCGATCGACGACGACCAGTTCGCGGGCATGACCGCCCTGATGTTCGCGGCCAGGGCCGGATGCGCGGCATGCGTCACCGAACTGCTCCGCGCCGGCGCGGATGTGGGTCTGGCGGATGCTGGTGGTCAGACGGCTCTGCATCAAGCGGCCGGCCGTGTGCGAACTGGAGCGCAGGTGACATCCGCGCTGCTTGCCGCCAAGCCGGATGTGGACGCCCGCGACTCCGGAGGCAACACGCCGCTGATGGCGGCGGCGTTTCGTGGCTTGGATGACGTGATGCTGCTGCTCATCGAGGCGAATGCGGATGTGAACGCCGCATCCGTCAGCGGATGGACCGCGCTGCATGCCGCCGCGAAATCACGACCAGAGTGCGTGCGCATGCTCATTGAGAAGGGTGCGGCGGTCGACCCCCGCTGGCAGGATGGATCAACCCCGCTGCTGGTCGCCGCGATGTTCGGGCCGGACTTGACGGTGCGCGAGTTGATCGATGCCGGCGCGGATGCGTCGGCGGCCGACAAGCACGGCATGACGGCACTGCATCAGGCCGCAATGCGCAATCGCACGAACATGATCGAGGCGCTGTTGCAGAAGAACGTCGATCCAAACATCCAGAATGAAGCGGGTCAGACTCCGCTGATTCTCGCCGCCACGTACGACCATCCCGAAGCCGCCGACATGCTGCTTGAGGCGAACGCCGATCTGAATGTGCGTGACGCCAACGGCTGGACGGCCCTGCATTGGGCGGCCCAGGAATGCCGCGTGCCGCTGCTGGATGCGCTGCTTCGCGGCGGTTCGGCGATCGACGCGACCGATGCACATGGCGTCACGCCGCTCATGCTCGCGGTCGCGGTCAATCGCGAGGACAACGTCCGCCGCCTGCTCGATGCCAAGGCCGAGGTCGATCGCGGCGACGCGTTGGGCGTCACCGCGCTGATGGTCGCTGCCGAGAGCGGCGAAGACCAGATCCTGCTGCGATTGCTCAAGCACGGGGCGGACGTGCGGCGGACCGACATCTGCGGCGCGACGGCCATGCATCACGCCGCTGCCAGCGGCCGGGCAGAGGCGATCGCGCTCCTGCTCATACCTGGAGTCAATCTCCAGGCGATGGATGCCCGCGGCTGGACCGCGCTGGACCTGGTGCTGGATCGGGATGATGCCCAGGCGGTGATCATGCAGGCCACGCTGCGCGCGGCGATGGATGTGCGGTGAACTCACGAAGTCGTGATGGCCGTCGATTCCGAACGTCCTGGCGACCTGTTCTCGCGCACGGGTTACACTCGCAGCATGTCCGAGCGTTCCGATGCAATGCCTGCTGATGATGAAGCGCGTGAGGCAGAGGCGCGCGCCGCATCAGGTGAGGTTGAGGAATCACGCGATGCGACAAATCGAATCATCGACAACGATGGTTCGGGCGCGCGAGGTGAAACGCGCAGTGACGAAGCGTCATCAGTCGCTGCTCAATCGAATGGTGGAGATGGGATTGGGGGGGCGAGCCCGGGGGCTGGCGATGCGCAGCCGTTCGACAACCTTGTCGCGCAATTGAACACGGGCCAGATCGATGTCGAGGGCTTCGCCGAGGCGATCGAACTGCAGGACGCCGCCGACGCAGCCGACACGCTGGAAGATCTGCAGAACATGGAGGAGGCGGCCGAGGTGCTGGTGGAGATGGACACCAAGGCCGCGGCCGACGCCATCGCCGAAATGGAAATGCCTCTGGCGGTGCGAGTGATCGAGGATCTTGTTGACGAAGACAACGCGGCGTACGCCGGGCAGTTGATTCAAGCGATGGCCCCGGATGACGCAGTGGATTTGCTCCAGGAGGTGGAGGAGAGTCATCGCGAGAACCTGCTGAAGGGGCTGCCGTACATGCAGGCGGCGAAACTGCGGCGGCTGATCCGCTATGACCGAGAGTCGGCGGGCGGCATCATGACCACCGACTACATCGCGGTGCTGGAAAGCAACACGATCGCCCAGGCCATCGACGCGGTGCGCAGGCAGATGGTTCCCGATGAGATGCAGCAGGTGCTGGTCATCAATCGCCACGGCGCGCTGAAGGGCGCGCTCAGCCTGGGGTCGTTGCTCCTGCACGGCTCACAGGAGCGGGCCAGCGACGTCATGAAGCCGATTGATTCGGCGACCGAAGCGCTGCGCCCTGAGATGGATCGCGAGTACGTCGCACGTGAATTCGAACGCTACGACTACACCATGATGCCCGTGGTGGATGCGGCCGGGCGGCTGATCGGCGTGGTCACGGTGGATGACGTCATCGACATCATTCAGCGCGAGCAGACCGAGGACGTGCAGCGCACCGTCGGCGCAGGCGCGGGCGAAGCTGTGTACTCAAGCGTGCGCGAGAAGATCCGCGGCCGCTTCCCCTGGCTGGTGGTGAACCTGTTCACCTCAATGCTTGCCGCGATGGTGGTGCTGCATTTCGAAGGATTGATCGATGAACTCGCCATCCTCGCGGTGCTCATGCCCATCATCGCCAACCAGGCGGGCAACGCCGGTCAACAGGCCTTGGCGGTGACGCTGCGCGGCATCGTGATGGACGAGGTGCGCACCGGACGCATCGGGCCGCTGCTGGCCCGCGAGGCCGGCGTGGGCGCGATCAACGGCCTGACGGCAGGCTCGATCATCGCGCTCGCGCTGGCGATCCTCGGCGCATTGAACGTTTCCGACGCCAGTTGGGAGCTCGGCGTTGTCGCGGCGATCTCCATGTCCATCGCGCTGGCTGTCGGCTGTTTCGCCGGCGCTGCGATGCCGCTGCTCATGCGCACGCGCGGCTTCGATCCCGCGCATGGGTCTTCGATCTTCCTGACCATGATCACTGACAGCATGAGCTTCTTCACGTTCCTCGGCTGCGCCAGCGCGCTGTGGCATTGGATTCATCCGTGAATCGGCGTCACCCGCCGAAGCGGGCTTTGGCCAATGCGTTTATGCTTACGCCGTGCTTGGCGACATCGAGCGCATCCTGATCGATCGGCAGCGCATCGCGAACCGCATTCGCGAGATGGGTCAGACGCTCCGCCATGATTACGAGCACCTGCTGCGCGAGAGCGGCGGGGAACTCGTGCTTGTGCCGGTGCTCACCGGCTCGATCATCTTCGTCGCGGACCTCATGCGCGAGCTGCCGCACAAGGTGCGGATCAACGTCATCGGCGCAAGCAGCTATCCGGGAACCGCCACCATCAGCACGGGTTCGGTGACATTGACCGGCGGATTGCCCGACGACCTGTCCGGGCGGCATGTGCTGATTGTGGATGACATCCTGGATTCCGGCAGGACAATCACGCGCATTCGCGAGGAGATCTTGCGCAAGAAGCCGCGGAGCGTCCGCGCGTGCGTCCTGCTGCGCAAGACCATTCCCTCAGCCATGAACACGCTGTGCGAATACGTCGGCTTCGACATTCCCGACGAATTCGTGGTCGGCTACGGGCTCGACTATGACAACTTCTATCGCAACCTGCCCGACATCGGTACGCTGAAGATGGAAGTGGTGAAGAGGAAGTGATCTGCGGCTGTTGATGGACGCTCGAAGTTCGCTGGCTGGAACGGACATTGAGACAAATGGCAGAAGTCGTCGAAAAACCCGCGCGCCGCGTGCGATCCCGGAGTCGTCTCATCGGCGACGCGCGACCGCGTTTGTCCGCCGTGGCGTTCGATCGACGTTCGTCAATGGCGTTCTCCGCCGATGCGGCGGTCGAAGTCGATCCGGCCGCATCGGTGCTGGCTCGCGATCTGATCGATCAGGATGAAGTCATTCTCCTGCTGATTCGCCCGAGCCTCTGGTACGTGCCGCTGCAGTCGTTCGGCTCGCTGGTGTTCATTGCGCTGGTGACGTTCGTGCTGGCGTACATGTCGCGCCTGCCCTGGACGAACTGGAACGACATGCAGGTCTTCGCGCTGGGCGTGGGACTCAGCGCGCTGCGACTGGGCTGGCAGATGCTGGAGTGGATGAGCCGGGCCTACGTGCTGACTGATCGCCGCGTGATCACGCGGGGAGGCGTGATACGCACCGTCGTGGTGCAGGCCCCGCTCAAGAACATTCAGCACACAGCAATGTTCGCATCGCTACGCGAGAGGCTGACGGGACTGGGCACGATCGGGTTCGCCACCGCCGGCAGCGACTCCTTCGAATTGCTCTGGCAGATGGTGCGATCTCCGCAGCAGGTGCATAAGAGCGTCGTCGAGGCGATTCGCCGCTACGGCCGATGATCGGGCCGCGTCTCGCGGTCATCGCTCGGGCTTGGGAACCGCGTTCAGCATGTAGTCGATGATGGACTGCCGGCCGAACACTGTCAGCTTCGTCGGCCGATCGGTCATCTCGACGATTGTCACAAAGGAAACCCTGGGCGACTCAGCGCTCACGCCATCCGCTGTGGGCGGCGGAGATTGACGTGGCGGAGACGCCTTCTCCACTCGAAGCGTGACGAGGTATTCGGGCGTGAATCCCACCACCAATTGCGGGTCAAGCGAGCCCTCATCATCGAGAAAAATCGAACGCTCCGTCGTCGCTTGCGCAATGGTCGCGTTGCTGATCGAGAAGGCCACGGTGAGCACCACCAGCACGAACATGCACACACTTGACGCGAGCGCCCGCAGCCACAGCGGGACGGCCAGGCGCATGGACACCACGACCCACAGCGCGGCGGCGACCAGGGCGAGCGCATCCAGACCGCCAACGATGCGCAGGTTGTCCAGCCACGCCTGGGCGTCGATCGGCTGCGAGGGGATTTCGGTCACGAACTGATTGCGGAACGGCGACACCGTCCACCACATCAGGCCAACGGCATTGAGCATGGCGAAGATCGCGCCGGTGTACAGCAGTGTGACGATCGCAGGCTTGAGTTTCGGTCCGCCACGCACGGGCGTCTTGATTGCGCCGAGACTGGCGGCAGGAACGCAAATAAGCGCAAAGGCCGCCATCAGCCACATGGGCTGGGCGACGCCTGCTTCCAGAATCACGTGCGGCAATCCAATCAGCATGAGCACGCCGGTGGCGATGCCGCCCGCGCCTTCGATACGAAGGTCGGGCACGCGCATGATCGGCGCGAAACCCAGCCGCCAGCCGAGGTAACCCATCATCCAGACCACGCCGATCGTGCCCAGCGCGACGATGACGCCGATGGCCAAGCGCACGGCAGTGCGATCTGATTCGTCACTCTTGCGGACCGACTTGACCGGCTGTCGGACGAGCAGGATCTTGGTCTTGTTCGGCGGAGGCGGAGCCGCGATGGAGCGGACCGGCGGGCGAGGTTTGGCTCGGGCGAGATTGGCCATGGAGGCGAAACATCAAAAAGTCGAAACGTCAAAACGTCAACATAGCGAATGCAGGATGGGAAAACATCCCAAAGCTGACCCTGCCATCATAAAGACTCCGCAGCCGTCGCACCCTTGGGCATTTTGACGTTTCGACTTTTCGGCGTTTCTTCTTTTTCACGCCGGGCTGGGCACGGTTTCCAGCACCTGCTGCACGATTCGACGGGTGGTGGCGGTGTCGCCGGCGTGCATGTAGGTCTTGCTGATGACGCGGTGAGCACAGACCGGCAGGACGTTGGAGACGATGTCTTCGGGAATGACGTAGTCGCGGCCATGCATGACGGCCGTGGCACGGGCAGCCTGGGCCACCGCCAGCGAGCCGCGCGGGCTTACGCCGATCTGCAGGTCATCGTTCTCGCGCGTGGCCTTCACCAGAGAGATGATGTAGTCCACCAGCGCCTGATCCATCTTCACCCGATCGACCTGCTCCTGCAGCGTGAGCACTTCCGCAGCGGTCAGCGCCGGCTGCAGCTTTGTCAGTGTCGTCCGGGCCGGTTGCTTCTGAATCACTCGGGCCTCGTCATCGGGCGCGGGATAGCCCAGATTGATGCGCATGAGAAAGCGATCGAGCTGGTTCTCCGGCAAAAAGTACGTTCCCTCGAATTCGTAGGGGTTCTGCGTCGCCACCACCATGAACGGCTGCGGCAGCGCATGCACGCTGCCTTCGATGGACACTGACGTCTCGCTCATCGCCTCCAACAGCGCGCTTTGCGTTCGCGGCGTCGTGCGGTTGATCTCGTCGGCAAGGATGATGTTGTGGAAGATCGGGCCGCGCTTGAATTGAAAGGTCTTGGCGTCGCGGTCGTAGATGCTAACACCAATGATGTCCGAAGGCAGCAGGTCCGGTGTGCACTGAATGCGCGCGAAGGAACAGTCGATTGACCGGGCGAGAGCGTTGGCCAGCACGGTCTTCCCCACGCCTGGAACATCTTCGATGAGCACATGACCGCGCGCCAGGAGGCAGACGATGATGCGATCGACCGCCGCGGTGTTGCCCATGTACACCGAGGTGATGTTGTCGCGCAGCCGCTGAATCGCCGGGGTTTCCATGAGGCTCGCGAGTATAGCAGGGCGGCCATCGGCCCCGATTTCTCAGCGCGCCCCGTCACCGCGCCCTGTTACGATGCATCACCCTGTGGACGGTGGCGCCCTGCGGAACCGTGCTGTGTGAACCAACCACACTTCTCACCTGACCAAACCGACGCGTTCGAGTCGCTCGTGCCGCGGCGCTGGGCGCACGCGACGGTTTCGTCATCGATGCACTGCCGCAACTGCGGCTATGACCTGCGCGAACTGGACGCATCGAGCCGATGCCCGGAATGCGGGCTCGACATCTGGTCAACCATCGTGCACACAGTCGATCCCGCGTCGAGTCGATTGCCATCACTGCGCAATCCGACAGCCGTCGGCAACTCGCTGGTGGTACTCACGCTCTGCATGTTTCTCGGGGTCTTGCTCATGGTGCTGCCGACGCTGTCCGACGCCTTGGCGGACTTGCGTCGGAACGCCGCGGGAAACGGCGCAACGCATTGGTGGGCGCGGCTTCCGTCGCTCGATTGGCAATACGCGCTTCTGCTGGTCCTGGCCGGCATGTGGGGCGTGCGCACGCTCTCGCCGCCTCGAGGCAATGAACCGCATGGTCCGGTGTGGGACGACATCTGGCGCCTGGCGGTCGGCTATGTCGGGTGGATCGCCTGCGCGACGATGCTCGCCAAAGTCTCCGAGACGCAGGCCGTATCGCAGAGGCATCCTCGACTCGTGCTTTCGATGGCCGCCGGAGCGTTTGCGGTCATCGGCCTGTACGGATTGCGCGGCGTGTTTCGCGTCATCGGCCAGCGCAGTCGCGAGTATCGCCGAATGCGCGGCGGCCGACAGAGCATCGAACTCATCATTCCCGCGGTGCTTGGAGCGATGATCGGTGTGCTGACGATTCATCTCGCACGGTTCGAGTGGTTTCCCGGCGGCTGGCGGTACGGCGTTCAAACCACCGGCCGCGTACTCGCAGGCGTGAGCCTGTTCATGACCCTTATTGGGATGGGGTATCTGGTCGCCAACGCGTGTTCGATCAGGGCGGCCCTGCGCAGGCCGCCGCCTGCGCTAGATCAGGTGCTGATGCCGCGAATGCCCAATGAAACCTGGGTGCCCGATCGCGAAGACTAGAGGTTTACTGGGGCGATCGCTCGATGGATCCATTCACCTGGATGCCTTCGACAGATGTGGCTCGACGCTGCCACCTTGGCAGTCATTGATCCTGCACGTGCTTCAGAGTGTCAGCCGAATTCGTGCTCTGATTACCGTGGTACGAATCATAAACACCTGTCGGTCAATGACTTGCATGGTGAAGTGCATTCGTCGCCTCTGGCGCGGCGTTTGAACGGGTTGAAACGCCGGGTTTGCAGCTGCCGTCGTTGCGCGATGGTTGTCGGCGAATCCGCCAAGTCGCACTGACCCCTGATTTCAGACCTCTTCGAGGAGAACCGTTCATGTCTGTGAAGGAACTGGCCTTTGACGCTGACGCTCGCAAGGCACTCTTGGCAGGCGTGCAGAAACTGACCGCCGCCGTCGCTTCCACACTTGGCCCGCGCGGTCGCAATGCGGTCATCGACAAGTCATGGGGCGGACCGACCGTCACCAAGGACGGCGTGACCGTCGCCAAGGAGATCGAGCTTCGCGACAAGGTCGAGAACATGGGCGCGCAACTCGTCAAACAGGCGGCGAGCAAGACCTCCGAGGACGCGGGCGACGGCACCACCACGGCAACCGTGCTGGCTGAGGCGCTGTTCAAGGCGGGCGTCAAGCATGTCACTGCTGGAGCCGACGCCAACGCCATCGTTCGGGGCATGCACAAGGCCGTGGAAGCCATCGTCGAGGAAATCAAGGCGATGAGCAAGCCAGTCTCGTCGGTCAACGGCGGCATCGCGGCCGTCGCCACCATCTCCGCCAACAACGACGGCACGATCGGCAAGATCATGGCCGAGGCGTTCGAGAAGGTCGGCAAGGACGGCGTCATCACCGTCGAGGAAGGCAAGGGCCTGGACACCTTCGTCGATGTCGTCGAAGGCATGCAGTTCGACCGCGGCTACCTCAGC
>CAZCGB010000020.1:0-12809 GCA_964498045.1 uncultured Isosphaeraceae bacterium | reverse complement strand
GCATCGGATTCGGTATCGCAAGTTGACGCGCGTATGAACGGGCATCACTTGCATGTGTCGATCAACCCGCCGCCATCAATCGCCGCGTAGGCGTCGCTCGCGGCCAGCCCCATCCACGGATCGTCCAGCGGCGTGAGGAACACTTCGGCGTAGACGCGCAGGTTGAATGCGCGCACGGCCGCTGCGTCGTTCGCGGGTTGCGTCGACTGCGACAGCCACAGGTGGATCGTCCGATGCAGGTCAAACTCGTTGCGCACGCTGTCGATCGCCAGCGACTGCCTGAACTCCCTCAGCATGCGCATCATCGGGTCTTCGCTGAAACTCTTGGCGGCCGTGCGCCGCTGGGCCGCGAACGCAAGGGCCGTCGGCGACTTGGAGGCGATCAGGTCCATGGAACGCGCATCTAGGTCGGCGTCGGCGGCGTGCAGCGCAGCGATGCGGGCCCAGCGTGCGCTGGCGTCGTCCGCGAAATCGCCGAGCGCAGCCGGCGCATCCACTGCCGCGTGAATCGTCTTCACCTCGGCTCGGAACTTCGACGGCGCGACGGCCGCAGCGGGAATGGCCTTCAATTGGGCCGCAGCAGAGTTGGCGCGAGGCTTCGCCGCATCCGTTTCGGCGGCGAGCACCGCAAGATCGCTTTGCAACTGGTCGTCGATGCTTGCGATCGCCTGCGCGTGATAGCCGCGCAGGATTTCGCTGCGCATCGTTTGATCGGTGATGCCGCGGACGGAATGCTGGGCGGTCTCAGCCGCGCGCAGTGCGCGAAGGAACGGCGCGGGGCCGTACAACCCGGGAAGGGCGTCGATGATCGTGCCGTCGGAACCAAGCACGTAATGGATGCTGTTGCCGGTGATGGTGCGCTCGATGCGCCGGCCGTCGCCGAAGTCGATCGTCAGTTGCGGCACCGGACGCAGCGATTCCCAATGCAGGATGTAATGCTCGCGCAGGTAATCGCTGATTTCCGCGTTCGCGTACAGCACGCTGCGGAAGAAGCGGCTGTTGGCGCAGGAGCGGTCCTCATTGAGTCTGCCAAGCAGACGCAGCGAAAGGATCGGCTTGCCGCTCGCGGACGCTTGCCACATCGCTTCGTCGAGGTCGGTGAACCAATACAGGCGCGAGGCGCATGCGTCGCGCTGCTGCGCGACTTCATCGATGGAGGCTCGCAGTTTCCCGATGCGCGGATCAGGCTTCACGCCGGACTTTTTCACGGCCGCGAGCAGACGATCATGCACGGCGCACAGCGCATCGAGCCCGGCCTGTCCAGCCTGTCGCAGAGCGGAGACGGCTTCCGTCGCCGCGACGTTGTCGTCGCCTGTGCATGCGGTGATGAGATCATCAAGGTGAGCCGCATTGTTCGGCGCGCCAGCGCAGGGATCACCGGGCATTGCGTTTGAAGTTTGCCAGTCGCCGGCAGCGGCCACGATGATGGCGGCGAAGAGTGAAGCGGCGATGAGCACGGTCGGTTTCATGGTGGACTCCTCTGCGGATGCGAGTGTCAAGCCCCGCGATGTATTTCACCATGCCGATCGCCACCCGACTGTCACGACGGCGCAACATCCGGTGCGTCGCACGCGCGATGGACGCGGGAGGCGATTGGGTACACTGATCGCACCATGCTGTGGTTGCCGGCGATCCCCTTGCTGTTAGGCCTGTGGCTGGCCATACGCGGCTGGCGCGGCCGGCGCATCGATGACCATCCGCTCTGCCGCCGGTGCGGGTACGACCTCATCGCGAGCGGCCTAGGTGTCGAAGGCGGCGCGACGAAATGCCCTGAATGCGGGCGCGACGTCACAGCGGCGGGCAGTGTGCGCATCGGGCATCGACGCACGAGCAAATTCGCGCTCACACTCGGCATCCTGCTGCTGCTGGTCGGTCTTGGCGGCGGGGGCGGGTTGGGCTACGTGCAGGCGCGCGGCGTCAACTGGAATCCGTACAAGCCGCTGTGGCTGTTGAAGCGGGAGGCGTGCGGGAGCAACGGCACGTCGGCGCAGCTTGCGGTGAGGGAGATTCTTGGCCGAGCGCAGGCGAACCGGCTTTCGCAGTCACAGATCGATTCGATCGTCAGTGAAGCCCTGCTCGCGCAGCCGAACCCCAACGTCAAGTGGTACACATGGTGGGGCGACGCGATCGAACTCGCATGGCAGGCGGGGAAGGTGAGTGACGCGACGATCATCCAGTACGCCAAGAACGCCTTGAACGTCTCGTACGCGATGGAGTTTCCCGCTCGCATGCGGCCCGCCAGAATCGCCATGTTGTATGTGGGCAACCAGCCTGCACGGGCCGGCAGCGGCACATCACTATTGTATGAGATGTCGACAGGCGATGTCGTTTGCGACGGCAAGACGATGGTCCTCCGCGGCGAGGGCCGGTCGCGGGGCAACCTGAGCAGCGGAGGGTACGGACGAAGTGGATCGTCGATCGTGCTCAATCTTCCGGTCGGCCACCACACGTTGACGATGCATTGCCGCGTCAAGATCTGGCCTCTCAGCGCCGGCGGCCCGATGTCCGGCACTTCGATGACCATGTCGAACCTGGGCCTGCTCGATCAGACTCAGGCGGGAAACGAACCCGCGCCGCTCGCCGAGTGGGATATGCCGCTGAATGCGGAAGTGGAGATCGTCGGGCCTGAAGTTGAATTGGTGCAGCGCGTGCGCGATCCGCAACTGGAGACGGGCATCCGAGCGTCGTTCGACTTGCGCGGCCTGCGGACCCTGGCGACGACGGCGGGCACGATGATCGTGCTGGACATGTCGGTGGCGGGTCCGCCGATGAATGTGGCGTTTGATGTGTTCGCCCGCGCAGCAGGACGTGAATGGCTGATCGCCGAGTGCGTCGGCGAAGCCGGTTCGCGCACCGCGTCGGCCCGGCCGCGCACGCGGGTGCCCGTCGCAGACTTTCCCGTTGATCTTGATGAAGTGGACCTGATCTTTCGGCCAAACCTGCGGCTGGCGGAAGAACGCGGCTGGGATCGGGTGTGGGACGGCGAGATGGTGATCGGCGACGTCAGGATCGAGCGCGTGCGGCCCGGCGGCGAAAGCTGACTTGTCGAATCGGCGTAAGTCGGGAGAATGAGGGATTCGGTTCGGACGGACGCGATGTTCGCCGCCTTTCCTCATCGTGAATCCGCATTCGCGCATTGCCACGGGCCGACGCCGTACACCGCCTGATCGTCCATCATTCCTCCCATGAACATCATCATCTGCGGTGCCGGCGAAGTGGGGACCCATGCGGCTGAAGTCCTCAGCGGACGCGGGCACAGGATCACCATCATCGACAACGATGACGCGAGGCTGCGCGCCATCGGCGAGAGCCTCGACGTGGCGACCTTCGCCGGCAACTGCGCCCAGGCCGAGACGCTGCGCGACGCCAGTGTGCCGGGTTGCGACCTGCTTATCGCCGCCACCAGCGATGACCCCATCAACCTGTTGTGCGCCTCGATCGGCAAGGCGCTCGGGGCCGGCCGGGTGGTCGCGCGCGTGCATCGTGGAACCTATTTCGAGCAGCGCGGCCTGAATTATCAGAAGCACTTCGGCATCGACACGATGATCTGCCCGGAGTTCTCCACCGCGACCGCCATCGCCCGCACGATGAGGAATCCGGCGGCGGTGACCATCGAGCACTTCTCCCGCGGCAAGGTCGAGATGCAGGAGTTCACCGTCGACGCCAACGCCAGCGCGGTGGGCCGGCCGCTGGCGGAGATGCACCTGCCTGCAGGCACGCGCATCGGCGCGGTGGCGCGCGAGAAGACCATCTTCATCCCCGATGCCGACACGCGGCTCGCCCCCGGCGACAGCATGGTGCTGGTGGGCAACGCCGACGTCTTCGAAAAAACGCGCACGCTCTTCCACGCCGAGGCGGCGGCGCGGAAGAAGGTGGTGATCATGGGCGGGCCGATCATGGCGGTCTGGCTCTGCCGCATCCTCAAGGACCGCGACTGGTCCATCCGGTTGTTTGAGAAAGACCGCGAGAAAGCCCTTGAACTGGCCGAGCGGTTGGACTGGGTGACGGTCTTGAACGCGGACCCGACCGAGCGCGAGGTGTTCCAGGAGGAGCACATCGGCGAGGCGGACGTCTTCATCGCGCTGGTGGATGACGACGAGGACAACATCATCGGCTGCGTGCTGGCGAAGAGCCAGGGCGTCGATCGCGTCATCGCCGTGGTGCAGCGGTCGAATTACCTCGATCTGCTCTCGCACATCGGCGTTGATCATCCGTTCAGCCCGCGCGTGGTCGCGGCGAGGGAGATCGAGCAGTTGATCGACGACGCGCCGGTGCGCGTGCTCACCAGCCTGTTCGCCGGGGCGATCGACGCTTATCGCGTGCGGGTCTCACCAGACGCCGCGGTGCTGGGAAAGTCGCTGCGCGAACTGAAGATCTCGCCCGATTTTGTGATCGCCGCGATCCGCCGCGGCGAGAATGTCTGGGTGCCTGGCGCGGATGACTCGATCCAGAAGGATGACATCGTGCTGGTGATCGGGCGGCACGGCATGGAGAAGCCGCTGAAGCAGATTCTGAGAACGTAGTCGATTCGAACAGCCGTGAACTACCGCATCGTCTTCCATCAATTCGGCCTGCTCATGATCGTGCTTGGCGGCCTGATGCTGCTGCTGGCCGGCGGCGCGTTCGGTGCGCTGACATGGCTGCACTCGGATTACGACACCCATGCGCGGGACGGCTTGCTGCTCGCCGCCGTCACCGGAGTTCTGGTCGGCGGGTTGGCGTGGCTGCTGACGCGCAAGGGCAACGCGTACCTGGGCCGACGCGAGGCGCTTCTGCTCACCAGCCTGTCGTGGCTCCTCGGCGCGGCTCTGGGCGCGATTCCGTTCCTGCATTGGGCGCGAATGAGTCCCGACGTGGATGTCAGCCATCCGTTTCGATCATTTTGGGGATGCTACTTCGAGGCGATGAGCGGATTGACGACGACCGGCGCGACGGTCGTGGCGGATGTCGAAGCGCTGCCTCCGAGCTTGCTGCTCTGGCGTGCTGTGCTGCATTGGGTGGGAGGCATCGGCATTGTGGTGCTGTTCGTCGCGGTGCTGCCGTCGCTGGGGGCGACGGGCAAACGACTGTTCAACTCCGAGGCGACCGGCCCATCGAAAGGCGGCGTTCGGCCGCAGATCAAAGACACCGCTCGCATTCTCTGGCTGATCTACTGCAGCATCACCTTCCTTGAGATCTCCGCGCTGGCCCTGGCGGGCATGCCGCTTTTCGATTCCGTCTGTCATTCGTTCGCCACGGTGGCAACGGGAGGCTTCGGCACGAAGAACTCCAGCATTTCGTACTACCACTCAGTGTCGATCGACGTGATCATCATCATCTTCATGTTCCTTTGCGGCACGAACTTCGGGCTTTATGACCGGCTGGTGCGCGGGCAGTGGCGCCGCGTGTACCGCGATCCTGAATTCCGCCTGTATTTCCTGCTCATGATCGGCGGCGCGCTGCTCATTACGCTCACGCTCCTGCTGCGCGGCCAGCCCATCAGGATGGTTGGCGGCGGCGAGGATGAACTCACCGTCGGCAACGCCCTGCGGCACGCGACGTTCACCGCCGCCTCGCTGCAGACCACAACAGGATTCGGCACCGCCGACTTCGACTACTGGCCGTTTCTTGCGAAGGCGGTGCTGTTGCTGCTGATGTTCGTGGGCGGCTGCGCAGGCTCGACAGGTTCCGGATTCAAGGTCATTCGATTCTGGATCGTCTTCAAAGTCCTGCATCGGGAATTTGAGAAGGTCTTTCGCCCGCAGATCGTCCGCCCCGTGCGCATAGCCGGCGCGGCGCTGGAGGACGACCTCAAACTTGCGACGCTCGCGTATGTGCTGGCGTACATCATGATCTTCGCACTGGGGTCGGTCGCGATCATGATGTTCGAGCAGGTGGGCAGCGCGCCAAGCGGCGCGAACGCGCTGCAGGTCAATTACACCTCCGCGGCGACGGCTTCGCTTGCGACGCTCTCCAACGTCGGCCCCGGCCTGGCGCTGGTCGGGCCCAGCGGCAACTACGGCTTTTTCTCCACGCCTAGCCTGATGGTCATGAGCCTGCTCATGGCCCTGGGCCGCCTGGAGATTTTCGCGATCATCGTGCTGTTCATGCCGCGCTTCTGGCGAGGAACGTCATGAATCGTCGTCAGGCTGGCTTTCGGGCGGGGTACGCAACGGCGGTCCAGATGCAGCGGGCAGCTTGGGACGGAAGAGGACCCAAAGCGTGCTGGCTTGGCCGATCTGAAAGTACTCCAGACGAAGCGAATGGCGTCCCGGCTGCAGCGTCGAATCGACTGTGAACGCGTGCGATGGGCCTTCGCGACCGCGCCAGGCGTCCACAACCTGCTGGCCATCGAGCCAGACCCTGATGCCGTCGTCTGCATGCACGAGCAGCTGGTAATCTCCCGCCGGGATCTGGAACTCGGTGTTTCCGGTGATCATGAATGCCAACGGGGCGCGCAAGGGCCCGAACTGCTCGAAGTAATCGCCGTCGAAGACCACCGAGGGAACATCCCGGTTCTCGACAGGCCCTATCTTCTTGCTGGGCACTTTTTCCGGCTCATCGATGCGCATGTATGTGCGCGTCAATTCGAGCTGCCACGGCGCCACGAGGAACCAGTACGACGCGGATTTGAGCGGTTGTCCGTTGCGCGGCAGTGTCACGCGCATTCGGTACAGGCCCTCCGGCAGATCGGACAGGCGACGCAGGAGGTTGAGGTCCCCGATTTGAATGATCTCGCGCGCGGCGCCATTCCAGAGCTCGATCGTGAACTGGAATTTGGACCAATCACATTCGTCAAGATCGAATGTCGATGTCGGAAAGGTGGTCAGCATGTCCGACACAAGGTGGTAGGCCACGCGTTGGAGCGTGTCGCAGGACCATGGCTGGGTGAATCCGCCGATCGCCATGCATCCTGCACGCCACCATTCCTGCGCGAGCATGTCATCATCGCCGTCACTGGCGCGGCGGCCGGCGACGGCCTTGGTGAACCATGGTCGCGCTTCGTCGATGCGTCCCTGGCGTCCCAACAAGATGCCTTCGTACGATTCCAGAAAGTGCAGCCACTCGCCCTTTGGATCGCGTTGCTCGCATCGGCGACGCTCAATTGCATACGCTTCGCGGGCATCTTCGAGTCGTCCCTCACGCAGCAACACGTTGACGAGTTCGATTGCCGTTGCGCCGGTTGTCGGATGAAGGTCGCCGAGCGCGCTGCGCTGCGACTCGAGCAGCTGACGAAGGGTGCGATCAGCATCTTGCAAGCGTTGTGTGCTTGAGTAGATCCCCCCAAGCGTCATCTGGGCCAGGTACGATGCATCCATTGCGATCGGGCCCGGTCGATCGCGGGCCGCATCGATCACTTTGAGCGCCATGGCCTCGGCGTCGTTGATTTCCGTGAAAAACAACGGCGTGAGCATTTCTGCTTGGATCTGCAACTCGGAGAACACTCGAGCCTCGGCCGGGAGAACGAAACACGATTGTTCGAGTTCCCGCAGGTGTTCCAAGGATTTTGCAGCGTTCCACGATCTCATCTGCAGCCTGGCTGCTGCGAAGAGCATTCGTTGCAATGTCGGGTGGCCAGCCGGAATCTTCGGCCGCACTTCCGCGATCATTTTTTCCATGCCATCGGCGGTCGCGCGCAATCGATCTCGGTCTGCCGCTTCACCCTTCCATACTCGAGCGAGCGCCATTTCCGCGGCGAGGTCATACGTTTCAACGGATCCGTTGCCATACAGTCGCGCAGCGATCTCCAATGCGCGCATGAAGTGCCGTGTCGCCGACGCTTCTTCGCCCAGCCGGGCGTAGGTCTGTCCGAGCGTGCGTCGAAGCGAGAGCTCGGTTTCAGGTGATTCGGCGAGCTCGGCCAGAATGCTTTCAGCGTTGGCGTCAAGCATGTCCACGACGCGCAGGTCGCGTCCGCCGTCTGGAGTGCCTGGTTGGATGTTCTCGAACAGTCGCTGCAGGGCCATGCGGGCGCGCTCGGCGTTGGCGCCGGCGGCCTGTGCCTTTTGCGTTTGCTCCCTGGCGTGCGCGGCTGCGGCGTCCGCGCTGGTTCTGGCCAAATCGGCCGCGCGCTGTTGCTTGACCGCCTGAACAAGCGTGATGCTCGTGCCGACAATTCCCGCGACAAGAACAAGGAACACAAGCGCTAGGCCGGCGACAAACTCCTTGTGCCGCTTGGCGAATTTCGCCAGCTGATAATGCAAGGTCGGCGGGCGCGCGACAATTGGCTCATCATTGAGATACCGCCGAATGTCGGCTGCGAGCGCCGCGGCCGAGTCGTAACGCTGGGCCGGGTCCTTTTCCAGCGACTTGGCGAAGATCGTTTCAATATCGCCTCGATAGATGCGCGAGATCGAACTCAATCGCGATGGTTCTTCATCGCGGATGACGCGTGCCGCCTCCGGAGCGATCTTGTCGGCGATTTCGTAAGGAAGTCGGCCGGTCAACAACTCAAATCCGACGACGCCCAGACCGTAGATGTCACACCGCGAGTCGATTTCAAGTGGATTACCCCCGACCTGCTCGGGACTCATGTAGGCCAGCGTGCCAATGATCTGGCCAGCTTCGGTGGCGAGAGTCGAACTGGCGATGTCGGATTCGGCGACTCGCGCCACACCAAAGTCAATGATCTTAACGACCGGGCCATGGGGAACCGGCTGAAGGGCCGGGCGCTGAGCCACAAGAACGTTTGCGGGCTTGAGGTCACGATGCACGACCCCGTGCTGATGACCGAAGTGCACGGCATCGCACGCGTCGGCGAGCAGAGCCAATCGATCGCGCATCGCCAGTCCGCGGCTTTCGGCATATTTCGTGATCGCCAGGCCTTCGATCAATTCCATCGCGAAATACGGCATGAGTGACGATCGGCCATCTGGCTGGATCATCTCTGCGATGTCGGCGTCATAAATGCGAGCGATGCCCGGATGCTGCAGGCGGCCGAGAACCTCGACTTCGCGCTGAAATCGCTGCAGCGAGCGCGGCTGCAGAGAACCGGACCGCAGCACCTTCAGCGCCACGTGGCGCCGCGGGCTCTCCTGCTCGGCTTCGTACACGCTCCCCATACCGCCCTCTCCCAGCAAGTGGAGAATGCGATAGCGGCCGATTCGCTCGGGAAGCGGGCCTGGCGCCGCGTTCTCCAGCGATTGCATGACGACATCATGCAGCGCGCCTCTGCTGAGCGCCGGTTGCTCCAGAAACGAGCCAGCATGCACTTCGGCATCGAACAGAGCGAGCAATTCCTCGCGCAAGGAATCATCGCCATTGCAGGCCTCACCGATGTACGCGGAGCGTTCCGCGGGCTCGAGCGCGGCGGACTCGTAGTAGATCTGTTTGACACGCTCGTAGTGGGTGTCGCTCACAGCCGGTCGTCTCCGTCACCGCTGCTCATGTAACTGCTGATACAGCCAGGCCCGCGCCATCTTCCAGTCAAGTTTCACCAGTCGCTGCGATATGCCCAGCGCCTCGGCCGCCTCTTCAACCGTGAGACCGCCGAAGAACCGCAGCTCGACGACACGGCATTGTCGCTCGTCCATGCGCTCGAGTCGCTGCATCGCGTCATTGAGCGCGAGCAGGTCGACCGGCTCGGAAAAGCCGCGGATTGAATCATGATCAGACGGCGGCAGGTTGCCGTCGCACAATGTCACGCGGTCGCGCTCGCCGCCACGCTTGTCGGCGTCGTGCGCGCGGGCGTGGTTGATCAGAATGCGTCGCATCGCCTGGGCGGCGACGGCATAGAAATGCGCGCGGCCCTGCCACTGCACTCGATCCTGATGCACAAGCCGGAGATACGCTTCATGCACGAGCGCCGGCGGCTGCAGGGTGTGATCACGACGTTCGCGCCTCAGGAACCGGTCGGCCAGCCCGCGCAACTCCTCATACACCAGCGGAAGGAGCTGCTCGGCGGCGGAACGATGGCCGCTCTGCATATCGCTCAATATGCGCGTGACCTGATCTTGCGAGTTTGAAACGGCAGGCGTCAAATCGCGACCTCCGAAAGACAGACACGGCAAGAGCGCGGGGCTGCGCCGCACGCCACGAAGTCACGGTCAGGAGTGGGTGGCACGAGTCGTGGCGAACAGCCGCCTGTCGGACGTCGAGGTCACGATGCCACCAGTTTGCCGCATTTCAGTCATGAATGCCAGCGCTTCCCCGCCCTGAAATCGACAAAACCGCTTGATTGACAGCAGGTCTGTTTCTCCGGGGCGGCGCAAGTGTCAGATCGGCAACCCATCCAACTCATCATCCGTGCCATCATCGACCGGGCCGCCGCCGTCTCGGAAGTTCTGCACCGGGCCGGTCTTGCTGCGGCCGGCGAACGCGCTGCTGTGCTGAGGCTGGGCCGATGAACCATCACCGACATCGAACGGCGCTTCCTCGTCGTCACCGCCGCCGTTGGTGAGAGCGTGCGTTTGCGGCGCGGCGTATTTCGGCTCCACGGCGGCGCTGGCGCTTCCGCCTGATTGCGCTTGCGGGCTTGAACTCGAGCGCGTCGGCGCTCCGTAACCGCCCGGCGGTGACGCATCGCTGTAGTCGCGGAACTTCGTGCTCGCCGCGATCCACGACATCTTGACGACGCCCGTCGGGCCGTTGCGCTGCTTGCTGATGATGAGTTCCGCCACGCCCACCAGGTCCGGATTCTCCACCGCCCAATTCGGGTCTTCCTTGTGGTAGTAGTCCTCGCGGTGCAGCAGCATCACCACGTCGGCGTCCTGTTCGATCGATCCGGATTCACGCAAGTCGCTCATGCGCGGCTTGTTGCCCATGCGGTCCTCGGGCCCGCGGTTCAACTGGCTCAGGCAGATCACCGGCACGTTGAGTTCACGCGCCATGGCCTTCACGCCGCGGCTGATCTCGCCCACCTCTACCTGCCGCGACTCGGCGCGCTTGCCCGTGGAAAGCAGTTGGAGATAGTCGATGAAGATGCACTGCACGCCGTGGGTGGAGACCATGCGGCGGGCTTTGGTGCGCATCTGCAGCAGCGTCAGGCCGGGCGTGTCGTCGACGAACACGGGTGACGCCTGAAGTTCGCCGCATGCCACGCACAAGGCGCGGAACTCGTGATCGTTGAGCATGCCGCGACGGAACTTCTGGCTCTCGATGCCCGCGCGGGCGCACAGCAGGCGCTGCACCAGCTGCTGCTTGGACATTTCCAGGCTGAAGAAACCGACGCACTTGCCGCCCATCGCCATGTTCTCAGCGATATTGAGGGCCATGGCGGTCTTGCCCATGGAGGGACGCGCCGCAAGGATGAGCATCTCGGCCTTTTGAAAGCCGGTGGTCATCTCATCAAGCATGTGGAAGCCGCTGGGCAGGCCCGTCAGTTGGCCGCGCTCCAGCGCTTCGTAGCGTTTGACCTCCTCGTTGACCAGCGCGGCAAGCGATTCCACCGTGCCTTGCTCGCTGGCGTTGGCGAGGTTGAAGATCTTCGACTCGGCCTGGTCCAGGATCGTGCGAGCGTCCTCCGCCGAATGATGGGCTTCGTACAGGATGTCGCCGGCTGCAGCGATGAGTTGCCGTACCAGCGCCTTCTCGCGCACCAGGCGCGCGTAATGCACGGCGTTCGCGGCCGAGGGAACCGCATTGGCCAGTTGCACGATGTAGTCGAGTCCGCCGATGGCTTCGATCAGGTTGCGGTCGAGAAGCGCCTGGTGCAGCTGCACGATGTCGAGCGTGGCGTGACGGTCGTAGAGCGTGACCATCGCGTCGTAGATCACGCCGTGCGCCGGCTTGAAGAACTCCTCGCCGCGCTTGAGTGTGAGGATGACGTCGCCGATCACCGCGGGCTCGACGAGGATCGAACCCAGCAGCGACATCTCTGCCTCGATGGCGTGCGGTGGAAGCGACTCAAAAAGCCGCGCGAGGAGCTTCGGATCGCGCGGCGGTGCGGCCGCTCCATCGCGCTTGCCGCGCTGGCTGAAGCCTGAACCAGGAGAAGCCGTCAGATTGAAGGTGTCGTTGCTCATCCGTGAGCGGGCAAGTATCCCAAGCGCATCCGTGTCGAGCGCGCAACAGGCAGATCATCCACAGAAGGTGAACAGTCGAAGCGCGAATTGAACCCGAGGCGTTGAAGTGTACCGCGCTCCGATGTGCGTTCGCGAGTCGTCTGATGAAATCCGCTCAGCGCAGCAGATAGCACTGCACAACCCGCAGAAAAACGGTTTCAAGTCACGATCGGGTCATTCGTCATCGTCGTCTTCGCCGTCGTTGACGACAAACGACGCCGCGAGGGCTTCGCCGTTGATCCTGCCTTCAAGCGCATCCTTCATCAGCCGGCCGATTTTGAACTTCACGGTCTTCTTGGCCGGAACGGGGACGCGTTCAAGGGTCTTGGGATTCTGCGCAATGCGCGGCGCGCGTTCGCGGATTTCGAAGACGCCGAAGTCGCGGAACTCCAGCCGGTTGCCCGCGCTCAACTCGCCGATGACGTTTTCAAGGAAGCACTGGACCGTCTTCTTGACCGCGGTCCGCTTCTGGCGGGTCTGGTCGGCAATGCGGTCGATGAGGTCTTTCTTTGTGGTCGTGGACATGACGAGCCAACCCCCCTTCAGGAGAAAGAGGCTCGAACACCGGCTGGGCAGCCGAAGTTCCCTGGGACGGATCCTGCTTCGAGGCAGACAGTTTGGATTCATCGGTCAGGGCGAATCATGGCCATGATCGAACAGCAATCCCAGTATTGCGGCCTCGGCCTGCTTCGTCAAGGGCAAGTCCGATGCTGACAAGGATTTACGTCAATGTTGGGAGGTCCATATGGACCGGGTCAGATGCCATTTTGAGCCATCTGCGCCGCGAGGAATACTCAACCCGCACCAAGCCAGATTGCCTGTTTTCAC